>NZ_JBEZBW010000123.1:0-22557 GCF_040647305.1 Saccharothrix sp. NPDC042600
GGGAAATCTGTGGTAGCCCTTCGGGCGGGCCATACGGAGATGACACAAGCAAGAAGCCCGGCTTGGGTTGTGTCCCCTCCGGTGGACTGCCCGCTTGGCGCTTCGCGCCGGGAGTTGAGGTGCGGTGTGTGTTGGTGGTTGTCCCGTACCGTGGACCTGGTTGAGGGGTGTGGGTGGCGTTGGGATGCTCGTTGGTATGACCCAGCCACTTGTCGTCGGCACTCTGGTCGGCAACCCCCGTCCCGCGTCTCGGACGTTGAACGCCGCGCTTGCGCTGCGGGAGGCGGTTGGGCAGGCGTTGCGGGTTCGCGGGGAGGAAGTCGCGCCCACCGGGCCGTTGGTGGATGCCGCCGACCTTGCGGTCGAGGTGTTCACGCCTGGTTCTACCGCTGTGCGGGAAGCTCTGGAGAATCTGTCTGCGGCCGATGTTCTTGTCGTTGCCTCGCCCACTTACAAGGCGACCTACACGGGGCTGTTGAAGGCCGTGTTGGACCAGGCGCCTGGTGGGTGGTTGCGTGGCAAGACGGCGGTGCCGTTGTTGGTCGCGGCTGCGGACAAGCATGCGTTGGCGGTTGAGGTGCACCTCAAGCCGTTGCTCGGGGAGTTGGGGGCGCAGGTGCCGGGGCGGGGGTTGTTCGTCAACGAGTCGGAGTTGGCGGCGGACCAGACGGTGTTGATCACCTCGTTGGGTGAGCGGCTCAGTGAGGCCGGGTGGTTCCTCTCGCCGGTGGGGGCCGGGCGATGACGGACCTGCGCACGGCGTTGCGCGACTTCCCGCAGGCGGTCGGGATCGTCACCGCGGCCGGGCCGGACGGGCCCGTCGGGGTCACGGTCAGTTCGTTCACCTCCGCGAGCCTGCACCCTCCGATGGTCGTGGTGTGGATCGCGGAGGGGGCGTCGGCGTGGCCGGTCCTGCGGACGGCGCCGCTGTTCGCGGTGCACCTGTTGCACGCCGGGCAGACCGCGCTGTCGGACCTGTTCGCCCGCACCGGGTCCGACCGCTTCGGCGCGGCCACCCGGTGGGAGTCCGATGTGGACGGTGTGCCGCACCTCCTCGACGCGCCCCTGCGGTTGCGCTGCCGCACCGCGCGGCGGATCGCCGTGGGCGACCACGTCGCGCTGGTCGGCGAACCGGTCGAGATCCAGCACAGCACGGGAAACCCGCCGCTGGTCCGGTTCCAAGGTCGCTACACGTCCGTGGCGTGACCAGCCTCAACCTGGTCGCGGTCGGCCGGAGCACCGACCTGCTCACCCGGTTGCGCGAACCGACCGAGCCCGAGTCCTACTCGATGGCGCTCTCTCGAAACCGCAGGTGGTCCAGCACGGCATCTACACCATCGTGCCAGCGAGCCCCGGGCGGGTTCCGCGGCTACCCCGCGACCGAGCACCTGCGCAACGGCGACTTCGCGCTGAACGTCGACGACCCGCGGGCCGGAGCGGTAGAGAAGGTGCGGCGGCTGCGGTTCTAGGCCACCGACTCGTCCACCGCTTCCGCCGCGAGGAACGCCAGCACCGCCCGCGCCACGGCGTCGTTCTGCCGGAACGCCGGGTTGTTGGTGTTCGGGCGCGCGAACGCCGCCTGCGCCTTGTTGGTCGTGTACGGCCCCACGGCGAAGCGGCGGGCGTGGGGTGCGCCCGAGGCGTCCAGGACGCGGCTGTCCACCGGGTCCACGGCCACCAGCCCCGACCGCTCCCGGACGTCCCCTGAGGCCAGCATCGAGCACAGCAACGGCTCGGCCGTACCGGACAACGTGTGCGTCGGCAGCCGCGCCTCGATCAGGCCCGTGGCCCGCACGACCGTCCCCGGCACGCTGACGCTGCCCGCCAGGAACACCCCGTCCACCGGCTCCACCCACGTGTCCGCCCCGAGGAACCGCACGACGCCGGCCCGGGACAGCGCCAGCAGCTCCTCCAACCGGTCCGGCGGCGGGCCGGAGGCGAAGTAGCTGAAGAACCCGTGCCACCACCCGTCCTCGCCGGTCAGCCGCCCCGACGCCGCCAGCACCGACAACTGCCCGTACGCGGTCAGCAGGGCCATGAAGGCGCCGAGGTCGGCGCTGAACGCGGGATCGGACCGACGCGCCACGTCGGCCGCGATGTAGGACCGCAGGAACTCCTGGAACCCGTCGGACGAGTCGAACGCCAACCCGTCGATGGGCCGGTCGAGCTGCTCGAAGTCCAGCCGGTCGGAGTAGGCGGGCACGGCCTCCGCCTCCAGCGCGCGCATGTCGCGGCTGTACCAGTCCAGCCCGGCGTACCGGTCGGCGAACTCCGCCCAGCTCAGCCGCACCCGCGACGGGTGGCCGGTGAACAGCTCCCGGTAGTACCCGTACGCGACCTCCTTGGCGATCAACGGCCACACGTGCAGCCGGAAGTCGATCTCCCCGGGCCGCGCCAGCAGGTCCGACGCCACGAAGAACCGCGGCCCCTCGGGCGCGTCGCCCCGCAACCGGTAGCCGGTCTTCGAGTGGTACGGCACCCCGCGCCGCGACCCCACGTGCAGCCGCGGCTCGCGGCCGGACGGCACGTAGTGCAGCACGTCGTCCACCCGGACGAACGTGCCGCCGCGCCCCTCCGCCAGCAGCACCACCAGGTCGATGAACGCCAACCCCATGCCCCGCACGACCACGTCCGCGCCGGCGGGCACCACGGACAGGTCCGCGTCGGCGGTGTACGCGGGCGGCACGAACACCAGGCCGTGGTCCTCGGCGTAGTCGCGCAACGCCGCGTGCTCCGGCGACAACGCGGTGTCCAGGTGCCCCAACGCGAACACCACCACGTCGGCCACCAGCGGCTCCGCCCGCCCGGCGAGCCACACCCGTTGGCGCGTCTGCGGGCACCCGGTCACCCGGACCGCCCGGGTCGGGTGGACGTGCACCGCGCTGCCCGCCGGCAGGGCCGCCACCGCCAGGTCGTGGAACCACTTCAGGTACGCGCTCTGCACCCGCCGGCTGGGGAACGACGTGGGTTCCATCGCCGCCAGCTCGGCCCGCACGTCGTCGTCCAGGTCCGCGGTGGACGGGTCCCACTCGGCCAGCGACGGGCCGGGCCGCACGGGGCCGTCGCACACCACCGACGCGTCGGTGAACATGGTGACGTCCTCGGCCATCGAGTTCATCCGCAGCAGCGGCGACTGCTCGTGCCGCCACACCCGCCCCGAGCCGGCCGGGAACGGGTCCACCAGGTGCACCTCCAGCGGGCCGTCGAACAGCTCGGGAGCGTTGGCCCCCAACCGTTCCAGCAGCCCGGACGTGCGCGGCCCGGCCCCCACGAACACGACGACGCTCATCGCACCAGCGCCAGGAACTCGCGGGTGCGCCGGTGGGCGGGGCGGTCCAGCACGTCCTCGGGCGGCCCGGACTCGACCACCAGCCCGTCGTCCAGGAACACCACCTGGTCCGCGACCGACCGCGCGAACCCGATCTCGTGCGTCACCACGACCATCGTCATGCCGTCGGCGGCGAGGTCCCGGATCACCGCGAGCACCTCGCCGACCAGTTCGGGGTCCAGCGCGGAGGTCGGCTCGTCGAACAGCAGCACCCCGGGCCGCATGGCCAGCGCCCGCGCGATGGCGACCCGCTGTTGCTGCCCGCCGGAGAGCTGCCGCGGGTAGGCGTCCTCGCGGCCGGCCAGCCCGACCCGGGCGATCAGCGACCGCGCCAGCTCCTCGGCCTCCGCGCGCGGCACGCCGGACACCCCGATCGGCGCCTCCACCACGTTCCGCAGCACGGTCAGGTGGGCGAACAGGTGGAAGCCCTGGAAGACCATGCCGATCCCGGCCCGCTGCCGCGCGATCTCGTGTTCCTTCAGCTCGTACAGCTTCCCGCGGTGGCGGCGGTAGCCGATGAGCACGCCGTCCACCTCGATCTCGCCGCGGTCCTGCTCCTCCAGGTGGTTCAGGCAGCGCAGCAGGGTGGACTTGCCCGAGCCGGACGGCCCGATCACGCAGGTGACCGAGCCGCGCGGCACGGTCAGGTCCACGCCCCGCAGCACCGGGGTGCCGCCGAAGCTCTTGTGCAGATCGGTGACCTGGACGGCGACCGTCACGACAGCCTCCCCGCGCCGCGCGCGTAGTAGCGCTCCACGTAGTGCTGGCCGATGCCGAGCAGGCTGGTGACGACGACGTACCAGGCGGTGGCGACCAGCAGCAACGGGATGATCAGGTAGTTGCGGTTGTAGATGAGCTGCACCGAGTACAGGAGGTCCTGCACGGCCAGCACGCTGACGATGGACGTGCCCTTGAGCGTGCCGATGAGCAGGTTGCCCGCGGCCGGGATGATCGCCCGCATGGCCTGCGGCAGCACGATCCGCCGCAGCACCCGGCCACCGCGCATGCCCAGCGCCTTGGCCGCCTCGACCTGGCCCGCGTCCACGGACAGGATGCCGCCGCGCACGATCTCCGCCGCGTAGGCGGCTTCGTGCAGCACCAGGCCGATGACCACGGCGGTGACCGGCCCGATGACCGGGGTGGCGCCGGACAGCGCCGGGTACAGCGCGCCGATGTTGAACCAGAACAGCAGTTGCACCAACAGCGGCACCGACCGGAACAGCCACACGTAACCCCAGCTCACGGCGACCAGCACCGGGTTGCCGGACAACCGCATCACGGCCAGCACGCCGCCGATGGCGAAGCCCAGCACCACGGTCAGCGCGGTGAGCCAGAGGGTCAGGCCGAGCCCGCGCAGCACGGCCTCGGCGGTGAAGTACTGGGCCACCACGGCCCACTGGAACTGCTCGTTGGTCACCGCCGACCAGGCGAACGCCAGCACGGCGGCCAGCACCAGCGCGGCGGACACCCACCGCCACGGCCGGCGCAGCGGCACGATCTCGGTGGCGGTGCGGGACGGGGTCGGCGGGGCGACGGTCGAAGCGCTCATCGGCTGCTCCAGCACAGGAGGGAACACGTGTCACAGTGCCGCGTCCCTCAACGCCGCACGGTGATCGTAGGCGCGCCGGCGGTTGGCGCGTCAACCGATTCCGGGATCTGGACGCCGGTCGGACCACCGTTGACGTTCCGCCCGCCCGCTGCTGCACTGGGTTCGTGGACTTCCTGCGGCTGGTCATTCGCGGCCACATCGACTTCGGTCGGGTGTGGTCGTCCTCCTGTCCGCGCTAGACGAGCACCGGGCCGGCCCGCGCGCGTCTCCCTCAACGCCCCGCCGCGTCGGTGTCCTGCGTCTTCTCTTCACCCGCCCGTTGACCGGGTTTCCCTTGTGCCACTTGAAGTGGAAGGTTTTGACGTGCCTGTTGAGTTCCTGGGGATCGGCGGCACCAACGACGGTTCCGAGACGCACGCCCGCAGCGGCGCCTCGTTCGACAAGGACTACACCCTGCGGCTGGCCCGCGCGCACGAGGAGCACGGCTGGGACCGCGTGCTGTTCGCCTACGGCTCGGGTTCGCCCGACCCGGCGCAGGCCGCCGCCTACGTCGCCACGGAGCTGGACGAGCTCCAGATCCTGTTGGCGCACCGCCCCAACGTCTCCTACCCGACGTTCGCCGCGAAGACGTTCGCCACGCTGGACCGCATCTCCGACGGCCGGCTGACCGTGCACTTCATCACCGGCGGCACCGACCACGAGCAGCAGCGCGAGGGCGACTACCTGACCAAGGACGAGCGGTACTCGCGCACCGAGGAGTACATCCGGATCGTCAAGAAGGCCTGGACCTCCACCGAGCCGTTCGACCACGAGGGCACGCACTACCGGTTCGCGGACTTCGTCAGCGACGTCTTCCCGGTGCAGCAGCCCAGGCCGGACGTCTCCTTCGGCGGCTCCTCCCCCGCCGCCTACCGGGCCGGTGGCGCGGTGGCCGACATCTTCTGCCTGTGGGGCGAGCCGTTGGCCGACACCGCCGCCCAGATCGAGTCCGTCCGGCAGGCCGCGCGCGCCGCGGGTCGCACGGACACGCCGCGCATCCAGGTCGCCTTCCGCCCGATCCTCGGCGCGACCGAGGAGTTGGCCTGGGAGAAGGCGCACCGCACGGTGGACGCGATCAAGCGGCGCACCGCGGGCGGCAAGTCCCTGACCCGCCGGCACTCCCTGATCAACCCGCAGAACACCGGTTCCCAGCGCCTGTTGGAGATCGCCGCCCGCGGCGAGCGGTTCGACCGTGCACTGTGGACACCCACTGCGGAGGCCACCGGCGGCGCGGGCAACTCGAACGCCCTGGTGGGCACGCCCGAGACGGTCGCCCAGGCGCTCCTGGACTACTACGACCTGGGCGTGGACATCTTCTCCGCGCGCGGCTACGACACCCTGAACGACGCCATCGACTTCGGCCGCCACGTCATCCCGATCGTCCGGGAGGAGGTCGCCAAGCGCGACCGGGCCGGCACCCGGACCGCCGTCGTCGAGCGCGACGCCCTCGCGGTGGACGGCTGACCCGATGCGCACGAGAACCCTTCTGCTCCTGACCTCCTTGCTGGCCCTGGTGGTCGCCGGCTGCGGCGCGCCCCGGGCCAGTCCCGGGACGACCCAGCCGACCGCGGACGTGCTGTCGTCGCTGGGCAAGGACGAGAGCATCGCCGCGCTGCTCCCCGAGGCGACCCGCCGGTCCGGGGTGGTCAGGTTCGGCTCGTCCGTGGGCGGCCAGCCGCCGTCGTCGTACTACGCCGAGGACAACCGGACCGTGCTCGGGCAGGACGTGGACATCGCCGAGGCGGTGGGCCGGGTGCTGGGCGTGCGGGTGGAGCGCGAGGTGGCCGGTTTCGAGGCCATCCTCCCGGCCCTGACCTCGGGCAAGTACGAGGTGGGCACCGGCAACTTCGGCGTCACCGAAGCCCGTTTGAAGACGATCGACTTCGTCACCTATATCAACGACGGCCAGGGCTTCGCCGTGCGCGCGGACGACACCAGGTTGGAGAAGGTCGAGGCCCTGCACCAGCTGTGCGGGTTGAAGATCGCCGTGGGCGCGGGGACGACGTTCGAGGCGACCCTGGAACGCGAGAAGCAGGTCTGCCCCGCCAACGGCAAACCCGCCTACGAGGTGCTGACGTTCTCGGAGAACGCGGCGATCCACCTGGGCCTCCAACAACGCCACTTCGACGTCATCATGAGCACGATCAACGGCCTGCGCCACGCGGCGGCCAACCAGCCGAACCTGAAGTTCCTCAACGAGTTCAAGCGCTTGGACGTGGGCTTTGCCTTCAAGAAGGGGTCGCCGTTGACGCCGGCGTTCCAGGCGGCGGTGAACAAGCTCATCGCGGACGGCACCTACCAGCGCATCCTCGACAAATGGGGCACCGCGGCCTCCGCCATCCCGCGCTCGGAGATCAGCCCGCCCGAGCACACCTGACCCGGTGGGACCGGGCCCTTCGCCAGTCCGGTCCCACCGCCCGATCGGCCCTACCTTCAGTGCTCCATTCGAGTGAGATTCCCTCAGGAATTGCGCAACTCGACCCATCACGGTGATCTGATCGCTCGACAGGCTGACAACCGAGTGGGTAACCACCGGATCGGGCGTTCCAGAAGTTGAAGGATGATGGTCGACCACGCAGGCGCGGCGCGCGGGCCGTTCACCGGCGGCCGGGACGGGTTCGTCCGGGACTGGGCCGCCGCGCTCGGGTCGGACCTGCCCGAGGTGCACGGCGCCCTGGCCGAGCTGACCGACCGGGTGCTCGCGGCCGTGGTGCGGGACTCACCCGTGCGGGACGTCGGACGGGCGCTGGTCGACCACGGGTTCTCCTCCCCCTCCGACCTGGAGCGGACGCTGGCGTTCGTCGGTGAGCGCCTGCCGGACGCGTTCGGGCTGCCGGCCAAGCGCACGAACCGGCTGATGGCCGTGCTCGGCGGGATCGCCGCCGGGTTCAGCGAAGCGCTGCGCGAGCGGGCCCTGGACCAGCAAGAGCACAACCGGTCCCAGGTCGTGCGGACGATCCGCGACACCGAGGCCGCGCTGCGGGCCAGCGAGGCCAAGTTCCGGGCCGTGTTCCGCACCTCCGCCGTCGGCATCGCGGTGACCGGGCTCGACTCGGAGGTCCTGGACTTCAACGACGCCCTGCTCGCGCTGCTGGACTACCGGCCCGACCAGTTGGCCGGGCGGGACGCCCGCGACCTCATGCACCCCGACGACCGGGACTCGGTGGACGAGGTCGCCGCCGTCCTCGCGTCCGGCGCCCGGGACCACGTGCGGGCCGAGAAGCGGATGGTGCGCGCCGACGGCGAGGTCATCGACGTGCTGATCGCGGTGTCACTGGTGCGCGACGACGCCGGCGCGCCCGCGTACCACGTGGCGATGGTGGAGAACCTGGACGAGGTGCGGGCGCTCCAGTCGCAACTGCTGCGGCAGAGCCTGAACGACGTCCAGACCGGCCTGGCCAACCGCTTGCAGTTCCTGGGCTGGCTGGAGGGCGCGGTCGGCTCGAAGGGGCCCGGGACCCTCGCCCTGGTGGTGTTCGACATCGACGGGTTCCGGGTGGTCAACGACGCGTTCGGGCACGACGTCGGCAACCGCGTGCTCACCGTCGTCGCCGCGCACCTGCGCGAGGTGTTCGGCGGGGTCGGGCGGCTGGCCCGGATCGGGCCCGACGAGTTCGGCGTGCTGCTCGACGACCCGGTGGACATCCCGACCGTGGTGACGCTGGCCGAGGAGGCCGTGGAGCTGCTCGCCGAGCCGGTGTGGGTGGGCGACAGCGGGATCGGCGTCACGGCCAGCGTGGGCATCGTCGTGCGGGCGGCGCGCGGCGCGGACGCGGCCGAGCTGATGCGGTGCGCGGACGTGACCCTGCGGTGGGCCAAGGACGACGGCAAGGCGCAGTGGGCGCTGTACGACAAGGCCCGCGACGACCGCGAGCGGCGGCGGCTGATGCTGGCCGCTTCGGTGTCCGGCGGCTTGGAGCAGGGCGACTTCCGGGTGGACTACGAGCCGGTGCGGGCGCTGGCCGACGGGTCCCTGCTCGCCGTGGAGGCCCGGCTGGGCTGGGACCACCCCACCGAGGGCTACCTGGACCCGGCGTCGCTGGCGTCGTTGTCGGCGTGCACCGGGATGGCGGCGCGGCTGGGCTGGTGGGCGCTGGAGCAGGCGTGCCGGCACGCGGGGGCGTGGTACCGGCGGTTCGGCTCGGCCGCGCCGGTGCTGACGATGGACCTGACCGCGCGGCAGTGCCAGGAGCCGGAGCTGGTGGCCGAGGTGCTGCGGCTGCTGCGGGAGAGCGGCCTGCCCGCGTCGGGGCTGCGCTTCGAGCTGGGCGAGCAACTGCCCGCGCTGATCACCGGCGACCAGGCCGAGGAGCTGGCGATCCTCGCCGAGCACGGGGTGCGGTTCGTGCTGGACCAGGTGGGCGGCGGCAACATCCCGGTGGACCGGCTGCGGCTGGTCCCGCTGCACGGGGTGAAGTTCCAGGGCTCGCCGGTGCACGGGCTCGCCGAGGGCGCGAACCGGCTGGACGAGAGCGCGGCCGTGGCGCTGCTCACGTGGGCCGGGACGCTCGGCATCCCCCTGCACGCGGCCGGCGTGCGGACGGAGTTCGAGGCGGAGCGGCTGCGGGAGCTGGGCGTGACCGGGGCGCAGGGGCCGCTGTTCGGGACGGCGCTGTGGAGCGCGGACGAGGTCGCCGCGGTTCTTGGCAAGTCCTAGGCGGACGCTCAGCCTCCTCATAGCCGGCGGCGCGACCCTGGGTGCATGACACAGGGGTTCCCCGCCATGAGCGGATCTTTGTCCGAGCCGGTCCCTCCCCCCGCGGCCGGGGTCAAGCCGTTCTGGCGGCGCACCGGGACCGTCGTCACGTCGGCCGCCCTCGTCGCCGCGGTGTTCGGCGGGGTCACCGGCGGGGTGGTGGGTGCGCTGAACGCGCCCGGCGAGACCGTGGGCGCCACCAGCGATCCGGTCGCGCTCCAGACCTCGGGGTCCACTGTGGACGTCTCCGCCATCGCGGCGAAGGTGCTGCCGAGCGTGGTCCAGGTGAACGTGGTGGGCACGCAGGGCGAGGGGCTCGGGTCCGGTGTCGTCCTGAGCGCGGATGGCCGCATCCTGACCAACAACCACGTCGTGTCCGGCGCGCAGAAGGTGACGGTGACGCTGAACGACGGCCGGACCGTGGACGCCAAGGTCGTCGGCACCGACCCGTCGAGCGACCTGGCCGTGGTGCGGGCGGTCGGCGTCTCGGGGCTCACGCCCGCCACGTTCGCCGACTCGGACAACGTCAAGATCGGCGACCAGGTCGTGGCCATCGGGTCGCCGGAGGGCCTCCAGGGCACCGTGACGTCCGGCATCGTCAGCGCCCTCGACCGGACGGTCACCGTGCCCGGCGCGACCCGCCGCTCGAACGTGTCCTACAAGGCCATCCAGACCGACGCGTCGATCAACCCGGGCAACTCCGGCGGTCCGCTGATCAACGCCGCCGGCCAGGTGGTCGGGATCAACTCGGCGATCTACTCGCCGGCCTCGGACAGCGGCCAGGCGGGCAGCGTCGGCATCGGCTTCGCGATCCCGGCCAACCAGGCGAAGCAGATCGCCGACCAGCTCACGTGAGGGGGCACGCCGCACTCCGCCGAACCCGCAGGGCCGTTGACGAGCCCCGCGGGTTCGACGTCGTCCGCGCTCGGTGTTCCGGGCTCAGCCGAGCCAGTCCGGGCGCAGCGGCATCCCGGACTTCGTCCCGTCCAGCTTCACGCCCAGCACCTGGTGCAGCTGGATGTTGTTGCGGTCGAACCCGAGTCGCGACGCCGCCAGGTACAGCCGCCACACGCGCGCCCGCCCCAGCCCGACCTCGTCCACGGCCTCGTCCCAGTGCCGGTCCAGGTTGTCGCACCACGCCGCCAGCGTCATCGCGTAGTGCTCACGCAGGTTCTCCTCGTGCCGCACCTCGAACCCGGTGTCGTGCATCAGCGACACGAGGTGGCCGGGGCCGACCAGCTCGCCGTCGGGGAACACGTACCGGTTGATGAACCCGCCCGTGCGCGCCCGCTGCCGGTTGTCCGGTCGGGTGATGCAGTGGTTGAGCATCCGGCCGCCGGGCTTGAGCTTGCGGTACAGGTGGCGGAAGTAGGCGGGCAGCTTCGCCTTCCCGATGTGCTCGGTCAGGCCGATCGAGCTGATCGCGTCGAACCCGGTCTCGCGGACGTCCCGGTAGTCCAGGTAGCGCACCTCCGCCAGGTCCGACAGGCCGGCCTCGACGATCGCCTTCTGCGCCCATTCCGCCTGGTTGCGCGACAACGTGACGCCCAGGGCCCGCACGCCGTACTCGCGCGCGGCGTGCATGACCATGCCGCCCCAGCCGCAGCCGACGTCCAGCAGCCGCATCCCCGGCTTGAGCCCGAGCTTGCGCGCCACCAGGTCGTGCTTGGCGAACTGGGCCTCCTCCAGCGTGGACTCCGCCGTCGGGTAGACCGCGCACGTGTAGGCCATGGACGGGCCCAGGATCCACTCGTAGAACGTGTTCGACACGTCGTAGTGGTGGGCGATGGCCTCGCGGTCGCGGGCCTTGGAGTGCCGCAGCCCGTGCAGCCGGCGCTCCTGCGGCGGGATCTCCACCTTCGACCTGAGCCGCTCGCGCCCGAGCGTGCTCAGCAGTGAAACCCTTTCGGCCCACGGCACTTCCCGCAGGGAGAGTTCCGACAGACTGGCCAGCGCCCCGTAGACGTCACCGATGATCTCCAGGTGACCGGTGACGTAGGCGCGGGCCAGTCCCAGCTCACCGGGCGCGGAGGCCAGGTACGACAAGGCTTCCGGCGAGCGCACCTCGATGCGCACGCCCGCGTCGTCCGGCCCGGCCGTGCTGCCGTCGTACGCGCTGAACCGCACGGCCCGGTCGCCCCCGACCGCGCGTTGGAACACCTCGGCCAACCGCATGGACCCTCCTTCACCCGCGGAGAACGCACTTGGTGTAAAGATCCGGGAGCCGGCCCGCGGCGTCGTACCGCTTCTTGAGCTCCCGGTAGGTGGGACCGTTGTAGTTGTCCCAGAACTCCTGCTCCTCGTAGTAGGAGTCCGAGTACAACGACTTGTGCCCACCCAGCTCGGTGACCTTGTCCTCGATCAACCGGTTGCGGCTGCCCATCTCCTCGTCCGGCCGGAGGTCCACGGTGGACCAGAAGCCGACGTTGACGTACAGCACGTCCGGGTCCATCGGGTACAGCGGCCAGCCGGTGCGGTCGCGCAGGCGCACCGGGCACAGCCAGACCGGCTCGATGCCGATCTCGCGGTGGAAGAAGTCGAGGAACTCGGCGAGGCGGTCGACCGGGATCTCGACGTCCTGGATCACCGGCTCCTGCACCGCCTTGCTGAGCTTGGCGGAGAAGCCGCGGCGGCGGTCCCAGGCGACGATCCGGCGGTAGACGTCCGAACGCAGGTACCGCTTGGGCACCAGGCGGCGCACCACCGGGTGCTGGACGCCGAAGGCGCGCGAGCACCAGAACCAGTCGGTGTCCCAGCGCCACAGGTAGTCCCGCACGGTGAGGTAGTCGGTGCGGCGGGTCTGGATCGAGCGGTAGTAGATGCGGTTGCCGGTGTAGTCCGAGCGGTGCGGGGCGCGGTCGGCCCAGCTGCCCAGCGTCAGGTACTGCTCGGTCGCGGAGAAGACCGTGCCGTCGACGAAGTCCACCGGTTCGCCCTGGTACGCCCGTTCCGCGCAGACGGCCTCGATGACCTCGGCGCACTCCCGCGCGCTGCCGAACGGGACGTGCCGCAGCTTGACGAAGGGGTGGACGCGTTCGAGCTCGATCTCCAGCCGGAGGGTGTAGCCGAGGGTGCCGTAGGAGTTCGGGAACCCGCGGAAGAGGTCGTCCTCGGGGCCGACCACGACGACCTCGCCGTCGCCGGTCATCACCTCCAGCTCGCGCACGGACTCGTGCGGCAGGCCGTTGCGGAACGAGCTGGACTCGATGCCGAGCCCGGCGACCGCGCCGCCCAGGGTGATGGTCTTGAGCTGGGGCACGACCAGGGGCATGAGGCCGTGCGGGAGGGTGGCGTCGACCAGGTCCTCGTAGGTCGTCATGCCCTGGACCTGCGCGGTCAGCGCGTCCGGGTCCACCGACAGCACCCGGTTGAAGCGGGCCACGTCGAGCCCGCCGGGGAGGTCGGCGCGGAACCGGAACAGGTTCGACGTCGGCTTGGCGAGCCGCACGGGAGCACCCGCGGGGATCGCCCGGTACTGGCCGCGCAGCGCGGCCACCGCCTGGCTGTGATCGCTCACGCGCTCGACGTTAGGCCGCTCGGGCAAGATCAGCACCCCCAAATTCCGCCGGCGACGACATTACCGCCCGGTAGTACCGTGGGCCGGGTGAGTTCGGTACGCGTGGAACGGTCCGGCCCGGTGTGCACGGTCCTGCTCAACCGGCCCGAGGTGCGCAACGCGGTGGACGGCCCGACGGCGCACACCCTCACCGAGGTGTTCCGCGAGTTCGACGAGGACCCGGAGCTGTCGGTGGCCGTCCTGCACGGCGAGGGCGGGGTGTTCTGCTCGGGCGCGGACCTCAAGGCCCTGGGCACGGCGCGCGGCAACGACCCGGAGTCGCCCACCGGTCCGATGGGCCCGACGCGGCTGCGGCTGTCCAAGCCGGTGATCGCGGCGGTGTCCGGCCCGGCCGTGGCGGGCGGGTTGGAGCTGGCGCTGTGGTGCGACCTGCGGGTGGCCGACGAGGACGCGGTGTTCGGCGTGTTCTGCCGGCGGTGGGGCGTGCCGCTGATCGACGGGGGGACGGTGCGGCTGCCCAGGCTGATCGGGCTGTCGCGGGCGATGGACCTGGTGCTGACCGGGCGGCCGGTGGACGCGGCGGAGGCGTTGGCGATCGGCTTGGCGAACCGGGTGGTGCCCGCGGGGACGTCCCGGGCGGCGGCGGAGGAGCTGGCCCGGCAGATCGCGGCGTTCCCGCAGCTGTGCCTGCGGGAGGACCGGCTGTCGGTGCTGGAGCAGGAGGGGCTGGCGGAGGCGGACGCGCTGGCCAACGAGCTGGCGCACGGGCTGGTGTCGCTGCGCGAGGTCGAAACGGGCCTGACCCGCTTCCTGGCCGGCGAGGGCCGCCACGGCAGGTTCCCGGGCTGACCCCCGGCGGCTTGCCGGCGGCGGCATCGGGCGATCGCCGGCAGCGGCTTCCGGCGCGCTCGCGGGCAGCAGGTGGACAGCGCTCACCGGGCGCGCTGCCGGGCGCGCTGCCGGCGGCATCCCGCGCCGGCAGCCGCGGCATCCCGCGCTTTGCCGGCCGCATGCGGCGCTCGCGGCCGCCTCCGGCGCGCTCCCAGTGAAGTCCGGCGCTGCCCCGCCCCCACTGCCCGGCTGCCCCAGCTCCCCCGGTCGGCCTTCAGCCGGCTTCGGCGGCTCGGGGCAGGCCGAGGAGACCCTCGACCTGCGGCCACAAAGCGTCCAGGTGGTGCGGGTCGTTGTCGAGCTTCGCGAAGAGCACCATGCCCTCCAGCTGGGCCAGCACCGCGCGGGCGTGGTCGCGGGAGGCTCGGGTCGCCGGCAGGTGGCCGGCGGTGTAGGCCTCCAGCAGGACCTTGTGCACCATCACCACCTGCTCGTCGAAGATCTCCTTCAGGCAGGCGCGCACCGCTTCGTCGTGCCCCCCGACCTCCAGGGTCAGGTTGCCGTAGAGGCACCCGCGCACGGTGCCCACGTCCCGCTTGCTGTCGTGCTGGCTCTGCGCCTGTGCCCGGAGGAGTGCTTCAAGTCGCCGGAACGGGTGATCTTCGCTCTCCAGGACGGCCCGCCACCCGGCACTCTCCCCCTGCCAGGCCTGCCGCAACGCCTCCACGGTCAACGCCTGCTTGGACTCGAAGAAGTAGTAGAAGCTCCCCTTCCGCACCCCGGCCCGCTCGCAGATCTCGGCGACCCCGATGGCCCCGTACCCGCGCCCGCGCATCAACTCGCAGGCGGCCTCCACCAACTTCTCCCGCGCATCACTGCTCCGACCCACGCGGCCACACTAGACGACCGGTCAACTATTGCTCAATAGTTGACCGGTCGTCTACCTTGCGCCCATGACTTCATCAGCGGACGCGGACAGACGAAGGCTGACCACGCTGCTCGGCATCGAGCACCCGGTCGTGCAGGGACCGTTCGGCGGCGGGCTGTCGTCGGTGGCATTGGCCGCCGCCGTCTCCACCGCGGGCGGGCTCGGTTCGTTCGGGGCGCACCACCTGACCGCCGACGCCATCACGGCCCTGGTCACCGACCTCCGCGCGGCCACCGCCAAGCCGTTCGCGGTCAACCTCTGGGTGCCCCAGCCGACCGAGGACCGGCCCGCGGACCTCGCGCCGCACCGGGAGCGGCTGGTCCCGCTCTACCGGCGGCTCGGCCTCGGCGACCCGCCCGGCGACGACCAGCTCCGCTTCCCGAGCTTCGCCGACCAGGTCGAGGCACTCCTCGACGCCGCCCCGCCGGTCATCAGCTTCGTCATGGGCATCCCGCCCCGCGAAGTGCTGGACACCGCCAAGGACAGGAACATCCTCACCATCGGCACCGCCACCACCGTGGACGAAGCCGAAGCGCTCGAAGCCGCCGGCCTGGACGTGGTCGTCGCCTCGGGCAGCGACGCCGGCGGGCACCGCGGCGCGTTCCTCAAGCCGGTCGAGCACTCCCTCGTCGGCACCTTCTCCCTGGTGCCCCAGGTGGTCGATCGCACCACGATCCCGGTCGTCGCCGCCGGCGGCATCGCGGACCGGCGTGGCGTCCAGGCGGCACTAGCCCTGGGCGCGCACGGGGTCCAGGTCGGCACCGGGTTCCTGGCCACCCGCGAGTCCAACGCCAGCGCGGTGCACAAGCGCATGCTGCACACCGACGCCGCCAGGGTCACTGTGCTGACCAAGGTCTTCTCGGGCCGCACCGCCCGGGGCATCCACAACGCGCTCATCGCCGAACTCGGCGACGCCGACGTCCCGCCCTACCCCACGCAAAACGCCCTCATGAACCCGCTGCGCACGGCGGCGGCCGAGCGGGGCCTGGCCGACTACGTCAGCCTCTGGGCGGGCCAGGCGGCCCCGCTCACCAACACCAACACCGCCGCGGGCTACCTCGCCGAACTAGTGCAGCCCTAGCTCACGGGCGATCAGCATCTTCTGCACCTCGCTGGTGCCCTCGCCGATCTCCAGGATCTTCGCGTCCCGGTAGAACCGCCCCACCGGGAACTCGTTCATGAACCCGTACCCGCCGAAGATCTGGGTGGCCTCGCGGGCGTTGTCCATCGCCGCCTCCGAGGACACCAGCTTCGCGATCGCCGCCTCCCGCTTGAACGGCTCACCGCGCAACATCTTCGCCGCCGCCTGGTAGTACGCCAGGCGCGCGGTGTGGGTACGGGCGTCCATCTCGGCGATCTTGAACTGGATCGCCTGGTACTCCCCGATCTTGCGGCCGAACGCCTCGCGCTCGCGCACGTACCGCAGGCACTCGTCCACGCAACCCTGCGCCAACCCCACGCCCAGCGCCGCGATCGCGACCCGGCCCTCGTCCAGCGTCTGGAGGAACTGCGCGTAACCCCGCCCCCGCTCGCCGACCAGGTTCGCGGCCGGCACCCGGCAGTCCTGGAACGACAGCTCGCGCGTGTCGGAGGCGTTCCAGCCCACCTTGGAGTACTTGCGCGACACCGAGAACCCGGGCGTCCCGGCCGGCACGAGGATCGCCGAGATCTCCGGCTTGCCGTTCTCCCGCCGCCCGGTCACCGCCGCGACCGTCACCAGGCCGGTGATGTCCGTGCCCGAGTTGGTGATGAACGCCTTGGTGCCGTTGATCACCCACTCGTCGCCGTCCAGCCGGGCGGTGGTGCGCAGCGCGCCCGCGTCGGAGCCGCCGCCGGGCTCGGTGAGGCCGAACGCGCCCAGCGCCTGCCCGGAGGTCAGCCTGGGCAGCCACTCGGCCTTCTGCGCGTCGGAACCGAAGCGGTACAACGGCATCGCGCCCAGCGAGACGCCCGCCTCCAGCGTGATCGCCACCGACGAGTCGACCCGCGCCAACTCCTCCAGCGCCAGGCACAGCGCGAAGTAGTCACCGCCCATGCCGCCGTGCTCCTCCGGGAACGGCAGGCCGAACAGCCCCATCCGCCCCATCTTGGCGACGATCTCGTAGGGGAACTCCTCGCGCTCGTAGAACTCGCCGATGACCGGTGCGACCTCGTCGCGCGCGAACTCCTCGACGGTCTTGCGCAGGGCCTCGTACTCCTCGTCAAGGCGGAAGTCCAACATCGCTCTCACTCCTGGTGCGGCACGACGACGGCAAGGGTCTCGTCCAGCGCGACCTGTTGGCCCGCCCGGACGTTCACTTCGGCGAGCACGCCGTCCACGGGTGCGGTGACGGTGTGCTCCATCTTCATGGCCTCGACCACGAACAACGCCTGTCCCGCGGTCACGTGCTCGCCCTGCGACGCACGCACCACGAGCACGGTCCCGGGCATCGGGCTGGTGACCGGACCACCGCTGCCCGCGTCCTGCGCGGAGGCGATCTCGGACTGCTCGTGCTCGGTCAACGCCCACGAGTGGCCGTCCGCGCCGAGCCACAGCACGTTCCCGGCGCGGGCCATCGCGTACCGGCGGGTGCCGACGACCAGGTCACCGTCCACGACGGACGCCGACAGCCGCAGCACCTCCCCGTCGCCCACGACGACCTCCGAACCGCGCACGCGCACGTCCACGTCGTCCACGCGCCACGTGGTCCACGCGTGCTCCCCGATCCGCCAGCCGCCCGGCTGGTCCCACGGGTCGTCACCGTGCGGGGCGAGCTGCCGTTCCAACGCGGCGGCGGCGTACACCTCGGCCGGGACCTCGTTGTGCACCAACGAGTCCAGCTTGCGCTCCACCAGACCGGTGTCCAGCGCGCCGGCCCGCACGTCCGGGTCGCGCAGCAACGCCCGCAGGAACGGGATGTTCGTGGTGACGCCCAGCACGACCATCCGGCCCAGCGCGGAGTCCAGGCGCCGCAACGCTTCCTCGCGCGTCTCACCGGACGCGATCACCTTGGCCAGCATGGGGTCGTAGTCGCTGCCGACGGTCAGGCCCTCGTACAGCGCCGAGTCCACCCGCACGTCCGACGGCTCGCGCAGCGCCAGCACCGTGCCGCCGGTCGGCAGGAACCCGCGCGCCGGGTCCTCCGCGTACACGCGTGCTTCGACGGCGTGCCGCGTCAACGCCACGGACCCCAGCGCCAACCGCTCGCCGGCCGCCACCCGCAGCTGCCACTCGACCAGGTCGATCCCGGTCGCCAGCTCGGTGACGGGGTGCTCGACCTGGAGCCGGGTGTTCATCTCCATGAAGAAGTAGTCGCCCGAGGCGCCGTCCACGATGAACTCGACGGTCCCCGCGCCCACGTACCCGACGGACTTGGCCGCGTCCACGGCCGCCTGCCCCATGGCTTCGCGCACATCGGCCGTGAGCAGCGGCGACGGCGCTTCCTCGATGATCTTCTGGTGCCGCCGCTGGAGGCTGCACTCGCGCTCGCCCAGGTGCACGACCCCGCCGTGCGCGTCGGCCAGCACCTGGATCTCGATGTGCCGCGGGTTGGTGATGAACCGCTCGATGAGCAGGGTGTCGTCGCCGAACGACCCGCGCGCCTCGCGCCGGGCCGACTCGATGGCGTCGCGCAGCCCGTCCTCGGCGTGCACCAGCCGCATGCCCTTGCCGCCACCACCGGCGGACGGCTTGAGCAGCACCGGGAACCCGATCTCCAGCGCGGCGTCGACCAGGTCGTCGTCGGTCATGCCGGGCTCGGTGCGCCCCGGCACCACCGGCACGCCGGCCGCGCGCACGGTCAGCTTGGCGCGGATCTTGTCGCCCATCGCGTCGATCGCCTCGGCGGGCGGTCCGATGAACACCAGCCCGGCCTTCTCGCACGCCCGCGCGAAGTCGGTGTTCTCGGCCAGGAAGCCGTAGCCGGGGTGCACGGCCTGCGCGCCGGTTTCCCGCGCCGCGTCGATGATCTTGTCGATGGACAGGTAGCTCTCGCGGGCGGCGGCGGGGCCGATGCGCACCGCGACGTCGGCCAGCCGCACGTGCAGCGCGTCGGCGTCGGCGTCGCTGTAGACGGCGACGGACCGGATGCCGAACCGCCGCAGGGCGCGGACGACCCGGACCGCGATCTCGCCGCGGTTGGCCACCAGGACGCTGTCGAACATGCCCCTCACATCCGGAAAACGCCGTAGGAAACGGGTTCCAGCGGCGCGTTGGCCGCCACGGACAGCGCGAGCCCGAGCACCGTGCGGGTGTCCTTCGGGTCGATCACGCCGTCGTCCCACAGCCGCGCCGTGGAGTAGTACGGGTTGCCCTGGTCCTCGTACTGCTGCCGGATCGGGGCCTTGAACGCCTCTTCGTCCTCCGCCGACCACGAGTCCCCGAGCTGGTCGCGCCGCACGGTCGCCAGCACCGACGCCGCCTGCTCGCCGCCCATCACGGAGATGCGGGCGTTGGGCCACATCCACAGGAACCGCGGCGAGTACGCCCGCCCGCACATCGAGTAGTTGCCCGCGCCGAACGAGCCGCCGATCACGACGGTGAACTTCGGCACCCGCGCGCACGCCACCGCGGTCACCATCTTGGCCCCGTGCTTGGCGATGCCGCCCGCCTCGTACTCGCGGCCGACCATGAACCCGCTGATGTTCTGCAGGAACACCAGCGGCACGGACCGCTGGTCGCACAGCTGGATGAAGTGCGCGCCCTTCTGCGCCGACTCGCCGAACAGGATGCCGTTGTTGGCGACGATCCCGACCGGGTGGCCGTGGATGCGGGCGAACCCGGTGACCAGCGTCGGGCCGTAGTCCTTCTTGAACTCCTGGAACCGGCTGCCGTCCACGATCCGCGCGATGACCTCGCGCACGTCGTAGGGGGTGCGGGTGTCGGTGGGGACCACGCCGTACAGCTCGTCGGGGTTGACCGCCGGCTCGACGCTCGGCTCGACCTTCCACGGCCGCTCGGCGCGCGGGCCCAGCGTCGAGACGATCGAGCGGACGATCCGCAGCGCGTGGGCGTCGTCGTTGGCCAGGTGGTCGGTGACGCCGGAGGTGCGCGAGTGCAGCTCGCCGCCGCCCAGCTCCTCGGCCGTGACGACCTCGCCGGTCGCGGCCTTCACCAGCGGCGGGCCGCCGAGGAAGATCGTGCCCTGGTTGCGCACGATGACCGCTTCGTCGCTCATGGCGGGCACGTACGCGCCGCCCGCGGTGCACGACCCGAGCACCGCCGCGATCTGCGGGATGCCCTGGCCCGACATGGTGGCCTGGTTGAAGAAGATCCGGCCGAAGTGCTCGCGGTCGGGGAACACCTCGTCCTGGCGGGGCAGGAACGCGCCGCCCGAGTCGACCAGGTAGACGCACGGCAGGCGGTTCTGGAGCGCCACCTCCTGCGCGCGGAGGTGCTTCTTGACCGTCATCGGGTAGTACGTGCCGCCCTTGACGGTGGCGTCGTTGGCGACCACGACGACCTCGCGGCCGGACACCCGCCCGACGCCGGTGATGATGCCCGCCGCCGGCGCGTCGCCGCCGTAGAGGCCGTCGGCGGCCAGCGGGGACAGCTCCAGGAACGGCGAACCGGGGTCGAGCAGCGTGTCGACGCGGTCGCGGGGCAGCAGCTTGCCGCGCTCGACGTGCCGGGTGCGGGCCTTCTCCGGGCCGCCGCGGGCGGCGTCGGCGAGCTTCGCGCGCAGGTCGTGGACCAGGGCGGTGTGCTCGTCGGTGTAGCGCCGGAACGCCTCGCTCGACTTGTCGGCGGCGCTGCGCAGGACGGGGGCGTCCATGGGCTCCTCGCGGTTAGCAGTCGTTAACCTGAGGAAATGTTAGCGCCTGTTAACGCCCGCGTCCACCACCGCGTACGTGCGAAGGGGGCCGCCCGGCGGGACGGCCCCCTCCAGCATGTGGACTCAGCCGGTCACGGCGGTGAGCTGCGGCAGGTAGCCGAGGCGCTGGCCGTTGCGGTTGGGGTGGTAGGACTCCTCGACCGGCCAGCTCAGGCTGTTCAGCCACCAGTCCGAGGAGCAGATCTCGTGCCCGGTGAACGCCGCGCGCAGGTCGCGGTAGGTGAACGAGCGGGCGGCGGCGCGGCCGGAGATGACGGTGTGCAGGGTGTCGGCGGCGGAGTTGATGGCCGAGCGCTTGGTGTCGCTCAGGCCCACGGAGCAGGACCCGGGGACCTTGTAGAGGCGCGGGTAGCCCAGGACGACGACGCGGGCGTACGGGGCGCGGGCGCGGATCTGGCCGTAGACGTTGTCCAGGAGGCCGGGGAGCGTGCCGGTGGCGTAGGCCTTGGCCTGGTTGACCCGGTTGATGCAGGTCGAGTCGGAACCGAAGGTGCAGGTGGTGATGACGTCGGTGAAGCCCGCGTCGTTGCCGCCGATGGAGATGGTGGCCAGGGTGGTCGACGAGTTCAGGGCCGAGATCTGGTTGTTGAGGACGTCGCCGGTGCGGGCGCCGGAGCACGCGACGAACGAGAAGCTCGTGGGCGCGTGCGAGGCGGCCCAGAGGGCGGGGTAGGCGTACGGGCTGCGCTTGCAGCTGCCGCTGTCGCCGTAGTACGAGCCGGTGCCCGTTCCCGAGGAGTAGGAGTCGCCAAGGGCGACGTAGTTCACGGCCTGGGCGTGCGCGGGTATGGCGGTGAACAACGCCGCCGCTGCCGCGAGGGCGGCGGTGAGCAGGGTTGTGACGGAGCGCATCGGGAGCCTCCTGGGCAGGGGGAACGCAGGGTGTGATGCGGAGCACAACAAGAGTTACCAGGGAGTAGCCCGTTTTCAGAAGGCCTGGTCAAGAGTTAACGGCAGGTAACTTCGGGCGGTTGGTGATCTGCCGGCGACGAGCGGGTTAACGCTCGTTTACGTTTCGTGGCCTGGTTGTTTAGGATGGGTTCCGTGCCTTCAGCCGATGGAGTGAAGCGAACCCGCCGGGACCAGATCCTGGACGCCGCCGCGGAGTTGTTCGCGCGGCACGGTTTCCACGGGGTGGGCATCGACGACATCGGCGCGGCGGTGGGCATCTCGGGGCCGGCGCTGTACCGGCACTTCAAGAGCAAGGACGCCATGCTCGGGGAGATGCTGACGTCCATCTCCGAGCGGCTGCTGGAGGGCGGCCTGGCGCGCGTGGAGGAGTCGGCGGACGCGGCTTCGGCGCTCCAGGCGCTGGTGCGCTGGCACGTGGACTTCGCGCTGGACGACCCGGCGTTGATCACCGTGCAGATGCGCAACCTGGCGAACCTGACGGACCCGGACCGGCGGCGGGTGCGGGCGCTGCAACGGCGGTACGTCGAGGTGTGGGTCTCGACGCTGCAGGAGACCGTGCCGGTCGACGAACCGACCGCTCGGGCGGCGGCGCACGCGGTCTTCGGGTTGATCAACTCGACGCCGCACTCGGCGCACCTGGACCGGGAGCAGATGGCGGCGCTGTTGAGCCGGATGGCCCTGGCGTCACTGACGACGGCCGGGGTGCTCGCGGTCACGACGGCCGTCTGAGCCGCGCGCGGGCCGAGTGCGCAGGCCGGCGCTGGATCCGCCGAATCCGCCGACTCACCCGACCCGCCACACCCGCCCGACCCGAGGGACCCGCCCAACCCGCAGCCCGCCAACCCGCCAACCCGCCAACCCGCCAGCCCGCAGCCCGCCGGCCCGCCATCCCGCAGCCCGCAGCCCGCAGCCCGCAGCCCGCAGCCCGCAGCCCGCAGCCCGCA
>NZ_JBEZBW010000124.1:0-22390 GCF_040647305.1 Saccharothrix sp. NPDC042600
CTGCGCTCGCCCGTGCCGCGCCGGCGGGCGCGGGCGGCGCGGGCGCGGGCAAGCCGGCGCGGCACGGGCGGGCGCAGGCGGGCGCGGGCGGGCGGGGGTCAGGTGCGGCGGGCGGTGGTGAAGCGGGGGCGGCCGGACAGGTCCTTGTGGTCTTCCACGTCGGTCAGCACGCGGCGGGCCGACAGCAGGGCCGGGACCGTCTCGCCGTGCGTGTCGTCGTGTTCGATGGCCACGTGGCCGCCCGGCTTGAGCAGGCGGGCCGCCAGCGCCACCACCGGGCGGATGACGTCCAGGCCGTCGTCACCGCCGAAGACCGCCGCGTGCGGGTCGTGGTCGGCGACCTCCGGTTGGACCGGGGTGCCCTCGGGGACGTACGGCGGGTTGCAGACCACCAGGTCCACCGTCCCGTCCAGATCGGACAGGACGTCCGGCGCCGTCACGTCGCCCGCGTGCAGCACGATCGGGGTGTCGCCGGCCTCGCGGCGCGCGTCGGCGTTGCGGCGGGCCCAGGCCAGCGCGGCCGGGTCGCGTTCGACCGCGTGCACGGTCGCGCCCGGCAGGTGGTGCGCCAACGCCAGGGCCAGCGCGCCCGAACCGGTGCAGAGGTCCACCACCAGCGGCGACTTGTCCACTTTGGACAAGCACCAGACCAGCACCAGCTCCGTCTCCGGGCGCGGGATGAACACCCCGGGGCCGACGTCCAGGTCCAGGCCGCCCAGGTGCGCCCACCCGGTCAGGTGCTGCAACGGGATGCGCTTCACCCGCTTGCGCACCAACTGGTGCAGCGCCTCGACCACCGGCGGGTCCACCAGCGGGATCAGCGGCAGCCGGGAGCGGTCCACGCCCAGGACGTGGGCCGCCAGGAGTTCCGCGTCCACGCGCGGGCTGTCGACGCCCGCCGCGGCCAGCATTCGTTCTGCTTCCAGCACGGCCAGCCGCAGCGGGTGTCGGGTCATGGGACCAGAGCCTAGAACTAGAAGTTGATCATGTGACCGGCCAGGCCGTGGATGGCCTCCTTGACGGCCTCGCCCAGCGTCGGGTGCGCGTGGACGTTGCGGGCCACCTCGTGCACGGTCAGGTCCCACTGCTGGGCCAGGGTCAGCTCCGGCAGCAACTCCGTCACGTCCGGCCCGATCAGGTGACCGCCGAGCAGTTCGCCGTACTTGGCGTCGCTGATCAGCTTCACGAACCCGGCCGAGTCGCCGATGCCGTGCGCCTTGCCGTTCGCGGTGAACGGGAACTTCGCCACCTGCACGTCGAAGCCCTTCTCGCGGGCCTGCGCCTCGGTGTAGCCGAAGCTCGCGATCTGCGGCTGGCAGTAGGTCGCGCGCGGGATCATCACGAAGTCCAGCTCCTGGGTCTCCGCGCCGGCGATGGTCTCAGCCGCGATGATGCCCATGGACTCGGCCGCGTGCGCCAGCATCAGCTTCGCGGTGACGTCGCCGATGGCGTAGATGTGCGGCACGTTCGTCCTACCGCGACCGTCCACGGCGATAGCGCCGCGCTCGGTGAGCTGCACACCCGTGTTCTCCAGGCCGTAGCCCTCGACCCGCGGCTGGAAGCCGATGGCCTGCATGACCTTGTCGGCCTCCAGGACCTCGCTGGAGCCGGCCTTCGACACGGTGACGCGGACCTTGTCGCCGGAGTCGTCGATGCCCTCGACCTTGGTGCCGACGCGGACGTCGATGCCCAGGCGCTTGTACCGCTTGGCCAGCTCCGTGGACACCTCCACGTCCTCCAGCGGCACCATGCGGTCGAGGAACTCGACGATCGTGACCTTCACGCCGTAGTTGTGCAGCACGTACGCGAACTCGACGCCGATGGCGCCCGCGCCCGCGATGATGATGCTCCCCGGCAGGTCCGACGACAGGATCTGCTCTTCGTAGGTCACGACGCGCTCGGACAGCTTGGTGCCCGGCAGCAGCCGGGTCTGCGCGCCGGCGGCGATGATCGCGTGGCTGAAGGTGACGGTCTCGTCACCCACCTTGATGGTGTTGGCGTCCACGAACGTGCCACGGCCGTTGTACTCCGTGATGCCGTTCTTCTTCATCAGGAAGTGCACGCCCTTGACGCGCCCGTCCGCGACCTTGCGCGAGCGGTCGAACGCCGCGCCGTAGTCGAACTTCACGGTGCCGTCGACCTGGATGCCGTAGGTCTTCTGCTCGTGGGTGAACAGGTGCGCCAGCTCGGCGTTGCGCAGCAGCGCCTTCGACGGGATGCAGCCCACGTTCAGGCAGACCCCGCCCCAGTAACGCTCCTCGATGACCGCGGTCTTCAACCCGAGCTGGGCCGCGCGGATCGCGGCGACGTACCCGCCTGGCCCAGCACCGAGGACCACGACGTCAAAGTGTGCGCTCATGAGCGACACATTAGGTGCCCAGTTGGCCCGACAAGAACTCGATGGCGCGACGCCACGCGTCCGCGCGGGCGGCGGCCGTGGCGCCCGGCGAGCCGCCCATCTCGAACAGCACGCCGGGACCCGGGACCAGCAGGTCGGTGGTCGGCCGGTGCGGCGGGCCCGCGATCAGGTGTCCTGCCTCGGGGTACACCACGTGCTCGTACGGGAACGGGTGGTCGTGCTCGGCGAGGCGGCGTTCGGCGACGGCGCTCAGCTCCACGCACGGCCAGCTCTGGTCGCGCCCGGATGAGAGGAGCAACACACCCCCGTTGATGCGCTCGACGGGGATCTCGGCGTCCTCGGGGATGCCGTCGGTCAGGTCGAACGCGAGCTTGAGCGGCACCGGGTCGCCGTCCACGATCCGGCGGCGCATCTCGTCCGGGACCGTGTAGGGCAGGTACGGCAGCGGGCGGCCCTCGCGCGTCCAGGACGCGGCCTCGAAGCCCAACTTCTCCAACAGCCTGGTCCCGGGTCCGATGCCCTGCGTGACCACCCCGCTGCCCACGACGCTGACGACCGCGCCGACCTGCGGGAACGTGGCGCCGACGAGAAGTGCCAGCTCACCACCGCGCGACCCGCCGACAACACCGATCCGGCGGTCGCCCAGGTAGGTGATGGCCGTGCCGACGTACTCCAGCGGGATGTCGACCAGGTCGTCCGGCAGGCCGTCGGCGCCGAAGTAGGCCAGGGCGAGGGCCGCGAAGCCGTAGCGGGCCAGCAGCGCCGCGTCGTCCTCGTGCAGCCCGCCCTCGGAACCGCCCAGGACGATGACGCCGGGGTGCACCTCGCCGTCGTCGGGCTCGAACAGGACGCCGACCAGGCCGTTCTCGGTCACCTCGGTGCGCCGCAGCCCCTTGGGCACGCGCAGGCGCTCCACCTCGACCTTGCCGACACCGTCGACCTCGACCAGCGCGGGACCGCGTTCGTCGCCCGTCGGGGTCATCGACCAGAACAACCCCATCGGGTCCACGCCGTCGTAGTCGCCCTCGACGGGCGCGTGCCGGGTCAGGTCCACCACGCCGCGCTCGTCCGCCCGGAACACCGCCTCCGACGCCCGGTCGCCGGTCGTGGCGCGCACGGTCGTCACGGCGTCGGGTTCCAGGCCGACGACCTTGATCTCCAACGGGGTGTCGAGGGGGGCGCTCTGCGGGGTCACCAGGATTTCCGCCATCGTGCGCCTCCCGTCGCGTCACCCGCCGGCGAGCCGTTCCGCCCGATCGGCCGCCGCCAGCGCGTCCAGCACCGCGTCGAGGTCGCCGTCGAGCACTTGATCCAGGTTATGCGCTTTGTACCCAACGCGGTGGTCGGAGATGCGGGATTCGGGGAAGTTGTAGGTCCGCACCCGTTCGGAGCGGTCCACCGTGCGGATCTGGGCGCGGCGCGAGTCCGACGCCTCCTGCTGCGCCCGCTCCTCGGCCAGCGCCTGCAGGCGGGCCTGGAGGACCTGCATCGCGCGCGCCTTGTTCTGCAACTGGCTGCGCTCGTTCTGGCAGGACACGACGATGCCGGTCGGGAGGTGGGTGATCCGCACCGCCGAGTCGGTCGTGTTGACGCTCTGCCCGCCCTTGCCCGACGAGCGGAACACGTCCACGCGCAGGTCGTTCTCGTCGATCTCGATCTCGACGTCCTCGGTCTCCGGGAAGACCAGGACGCCGGCGGCGCTGGTGTGGATGCGGCCCTGGCTCTCGGTGACCGGCACGCGCTGCACGCGGTGCACGCCGCCCTCGTACTTCAGCCGCGACCACACGCCGTCCGGCGAGTCGCCGCGGGACTTGATGGCGACCGTGACGTCCTTGAAACCGCCCAGGTCGGAGTCGGTGCCGTCGAGCACCTCGGCCTTCCAGCCGTGGCGCTCGGCGTAGCGCAGGTACATGCGCAGCAGGTCGCCCGCGAACAGCGCGGACTCCTCGCCGCCCTCGCCGGACTTGATCTCCATGACCACGTCGGCGGAGTCGTGCGGGTCGCGCGGGAGCAGCAGCTCGGTAAGGCGCTCCTCCAGCTGGGGGATGCGCGCGGCCAGCTCGTCCACCTCGTCGGCGAACGCCGGGTCCTCGGCGGCCAGTTCCCTCGCGGCCTCCAGGTCGCTGCGGACCTGCTCCAGCTCGCGGGCGGTGCGCACGACGGGGGTCAGCTCGGCGTAGCGCTTGCCGAGCTTGCGGGCGCCGGCCTGGTCGGCGTGCACCGAGGGGTCGGCGAGCTTCGCCTCCAGCTCGGCGTGCTCGGCGAGCAGGGCTTCCAGGGTCACGGCGCGTCCTTAGAGGTGGTGTGGATACGACAACGGCGTCCACCCGCGGCACGGGTGGACGCCGTTGTGGGTGCTACTTGGCGCGCTTGCCGTAGCGGGCCTCGAAGCGCGCGACCCGGCCACCGGTGTCGAGGATCTTCTGCTTGCCGGTGTAGAACGGGTGGCAGTTCGAGCAGACCTCGACGTGGATGGCACCGGAGGTCTTGGTGCTGCGCGTGGTGAACGTGTTGCCACAGCCGCAGGTGACCTCGGTCGTCACGTACTCGGGGTGGATGCCGGTCTTCAACGTCTTGTCCCTCTCTTCGGTGGCCGCCGGGTCCTCGCTGGTATCAGGTGAGGTGAACCGGAGCCGGACTCGACCTGACAGTCTGCCAGATGCCGTCTGCGGTCGTTGCAACGCGTTCCGGGCCCGGGATGTTCCCGTGTCGGAGGTCACTACCGCTTGCCGACCGTAGCCGACCATTCGGCGCAGGGGGTAACCGTTTGACCACTCGGGTGGCACCTGGCCGTGTTGCGCGCTCCACACTGTGCGCGTGTTCTGCGCAACCGGACGCCCGTTGGGTGTGGCCGCCTGGCTGACCATGCCGTTCCTCTTCGTCAGCGCCGTCCTGGGGCTGACAGGCGTGGCCGGTCTCGTCTCGGGAGCGACCCGGGACGTCGGGCTGTCCGTGGCGCTCTTCGGCGCCGCGGTGGCGGTCCTGGTGGCCGGTGGCGGGATGGTCGCGTGGCGCAGCCGCCGGCAGCGGCTCGTGCTGCGGTGGGGCTACCCGGCCGCCGTGCTGGCCCTGGGGATCGGCGTGGACGGGGTCCGGGTGCCCGTGGTGGCGGTGGTCGTCGTGGGCGTGCCGGTGCTGTTGTTCCTGGTCGGGCAGTACGTGGTGGAGCGCCGCCGCACCGCCGCGGCCGGCGACGAGTCGTTCGCGTCCTCCGGCTACGGGTGTCGCTGACCACCGGTCACGGGTGCCGGCGGTCACAGGCAGCGGTCACGGGCAGCGGTCACGGGCAGCGGTCACGGGCAGCGGTCACGGGCAGCGGTCACGGGCAGCGGCCGGCGGTCACGGGTGCGGCCGGTCGGCGTCGGGCAGCCATTGGCGGCCGTAGCGGGCCAGGTCGTAGCGGTCGGTGATGCCGGTCTTGCGGCGGACCTCCTGCAGGTAGGTCTCGAAGGTCCGCTTGCCGCACGCCATCCGGGCGGCCATCGCCTCGTTCGTGGCCGGGAAGTCGGCCGCCAGCCGCAGCAGCGCCTCGAACTCGCGGCGGGTCAGGCCCGCGGGGAACTCCCGCCGGTGCACCGCGCCGCCCCGCTCGGGCAGCGCCAGGGCCAGTTCCACCAGGTCGTCCAGGGGTGACTTCGCGCCCGCCGCGGTCCGCTGCTCCCAGCCGGCTCGGCCCAGGCGGGAGACGCAGAGGTCCACGACGCCCTGTTGCAGCCGCAGGTTCGGGGTCAGGCCCGTGACGGCGGTCGAGATCGCCCGCTGGTGCGCCCACGCGCCGCCGAGCAGGTGGGCGGCGGTCGCGTGCTCGCCGCGGGTGCCGGCGGCCAGGGCCATCAGCCACAGCGTCCACGGCGGCCCCCACCGGTCGCCCATGTCGTGCTGCGCCCGCAGCGTGGTCTTCAGCAGGACCAGCGCGCCGTCGGGGTCCCCGTCGCAGGCGAAGGTGACCAGGGCCAGCAGCCAGCGGGCCCAGGACGCCGCCCACGGCGCGCCGGCGGCCAGGGTGTCCGCCAGGTGGTCCTCCGCCAGCCGACGGGCGTCGGGGTGGCGGTAGTAGGCGGCGGCGAACCCGGCGAACAGGTTGCGCATGTGGCGGCGGCCCGGGTGCGGTTCGGCGGCGGCCAGGCGGCGCAGGAGGTCGATCGAGCCGGCGGCGACGGCCGGGTCCGGCTCGGCGATCCACAGGGCGGTCGCCTCGGCCCACTCCACGGCCTGGGCGGCGCGGGCCGTGCCCACGTCCCCCGGCGGGAGCCGGCGCAGCAGCGCGTGGCACCGGTCCAGGACCGGGCGGGCGGTGGCGAGGCCCTCGCCCTGGATGAGCGCGGCGAACGCGCCCCCGGCCATGCACTCGACCACGCCGGGCAGCAGCTGGTCGCCCAGCGCGTCCAGGCACATCGTCATCAGCCGGCGCAGCTCGCCCAGCGTGCCCATGAGCGTGTTCGCGCGGCTGTCGGAGAGGTCCACCAGCAGCCGCAGCGCCCGCTCCCCCTGCCCGCCGGCGACCAGGGTCGTCACGGCGGTGCGGATGTTCGGCATCGCGGCGTCCAGGGCGCGCAACAGCGGGACCTCGTCGGGCGCGTAGCAGCGGTCCGCGACCCGGGCCACCACCGCGGCGTGGTGGTCGGCGTGCGCGACCCGCGCCCGCGCGGCCAGCTCCGGGTCCGCGTGCAGGCCGAACGCCCGGACGGTGGGCAGCATCCGCCACCGGCTGCGCCCGTCCAGCTCGGTGTGGATGAGCACCGAGTGGTCCACCAGCGTCTCCAGCACGGCCTCCACCCCGCGGGGGTCGCCGACCAGCTCGGCCATGTGCCGCACGGCGTCCAGGTCGGCCGCGCCGGTGAACACGCTCAGCACCACCCACAGCCGCCGGGCCGGCTGGTCCAGCAGCTGGTGGGTGAGCTGCATGGACGCCCGGAGCGTGCGGTGGTGCCACTGGTCGACCTCCGGCAGCCGGCCCTGCGCCAGCAGCGCCAGGTCCTCCCGCAGGCCGTGCAGCAGCTCCGCCCACGTCTTGTGCCGGCGCAGCGCCGCCACCATCTCGATCGCGTGCGGCACGCCCTCCAGCAGCGCGCACACCTCCCGCGCGGACGGCTCGTGCTCGGGCAGCAGCGGCTTGCCCTTGGCGGCCAGGCGGTCGCGCAGCAGGACCAGGGCGTCGGGCTCCTCACCGCCGACGGACACGTGCGGCAGCGGCTCCAGGTCCACCACCTGCTCGCCGCCGACGCCCAGCGGCAACCGGCTCGTGGCCAGCACCCGCACGCCCTCCGCCGCCCGCAGCAGCAGGCGGACCAGCTGCGGCAGCGGGCCGGGCCGATCCGGGTCCTCGTGCCCCACCAGGTGCTCGCAGTTGTCGAGCACCAGGAGCAGGCGCTTGTCCCGCAGGTGGTCGGTGAGCAGGGTCGTGGCGGGGCTGCCGCCGTTGTCCACCAGGTCCAGCGCGCGGGCCAGTTCCCCGGCCACCCCGGCGCCGCGCACGTCGACGAGGGGCACCTGGACGACGCCGTCGGCGAAGTCGCCCTCCACCACGCCGGCGACGTGCTCGGCGAACCGGGTCTTGCCGATGCCGGCCGCGCCCTTGACGGTGACCAGCCGGCGCGTCCGGAGCAGGTCGCGCACCGCGGCCGTCTCGACCCTGCGGCCGACGAAGGTGCTGAGCCCGGCGGGTAACACGCACGCCCTCCACGTCAGGGTCACATCCGAGCACGGACAGTACAAGGCGGGGACCGGCAGGCCACGGGAGGGACCGCGGAGCCGCGCGTTGAGCCGAACCGGGCGGTCCTCCGTAGCGCTACGGAGTCGCCGCGTGGTCGGGTGCGTGGAACGGCGCGGCGCCACGGTGATGCGGACGGTGGTCGGCCGGCTACCGTCGAACGCGGGGGGCACCGGCCATGCGGGGGGCAGGCCGAGTCGCGGCGGGAGGCCCGGACCCCCAGTGCGGACCTCCCGTCGCGGCACCCCAGCCGCCAGAACGCCGAACGGCCCGCCCCTCGCGTGAGGGGCGGGCCGTTCGGGTCCGGGCTCGGGTCAGTCGTTGTCCGCGCCCGGGGTGGTCTTGGCGACCTGCATCAGGAACTCGATGTTCGTCCGGCTCTTGCGCAGCCGGTCGAGCAGGAGGTCGATCGCCTGCTGGCCGTCCAGGGCGTGCAGCACCCGGCGGAGCTTGTGCATGACCGCCATCTCGTCCGGCGAGAGGAGCAGCTCCTCCTTGCGGGTGCCGGAGGCGTCCACGTCCACGGCCGGGAAGGTCCGCTTGTCGGCGATCTTCCGGTCCAGCTTCAGCTCGGCGTTGCCGGTGCCCTTGAACTCCTCGAAGATCACGCTGTCACCGGCCGAACCGGTCTCCACCAGCGCGGTCGCGATGACGGTCAGCGAGCCGCCGCCCTCGATGTTGCGGGCCGCGCCGAGGAAGCGCTTCGGCGGGTACAGCGCCGTCGAGTCGACACCACCGGACAGGATCCGGCCGGACGCCGGGGCCGCCAGGTTGTAGGCGCGACCCAGGCGGGTGATCGAGTCGAGCAGCACGACCACGTCGTGACCCATCTCGACCAGGCGCTTGGCCCGCTCGATGGCCAGCTCCGAGATCGTGGTGTGGTCCGACGGCGGGCGGTCGAAGGTCGAGGCGATGACCTCGCCCTTCACCGACCGCTGCATGTCGGTGACCTCTTCCGGGCGCTCGTCCACGAGGACCACCATCAGGTGGCACTCGGGGTTGTTCTTCGTGATCGCGTTGGCGATCGACTGGAGCACCGAGGTCTTGCCGGCCTTCGGCGGGGACACGATGAGCGCGCGCTGGCCCTTGCCGATCGGCATCACCAGGTCGATGACGCGGGTCGTCAGGATGTGCGGCTCGGTCTCCAGCCGCAGGCGCTCGTTCGGGTACAGCGGCGTGAGCTTGGTGAAGTCGGGGCGGTTGCGCGACTCCTCCGGGTCCAGGCCGTTGATCTTGTCCACGCGCACCAGCGGGTTGAACTTCTGCCGCTGCTGCTCGCCGTCGCGCGGCTGGCGGACGGCGCCGATGATCGCGTCACCGCGGCGCAGGCCGTACTTGCGCACCAGCGACAGCGACACGTAGACGTCGTTCGGCCCGGCCAGGTAGCCCGACGTGCGGACGAACGCGTAGTTCTCCAGCACGTCGAGGATGCCCGCGACGGGGAGCAGGACGTCGTCCTCGCGCACCTCGGTGTCGGTGCCGCCACCGGCGCCGTCACCGCGGCCACCGCGACGGCGGCGGTCGCGGAAGCGCCGGCCGCGCCGACCGCCTTCCTCGTCACCGTCGTCCTCGACGGCGTTGCCGCCGCCCTGCCGGTTGCGGTCCCGGTCGCGGTTGTCGCCCCGGTCACGGTCACGGTCGCGGTCCCGGTCGCGGTCCCGGCGGTTGCCGCGGTCGCCACGCTCACCGCGGTCACCACGCTCGCCGCGCTCGGACCGGTCGCCGCGCTCGCCGCGGTCGCCACGCTCCTGGCGCTGCTCACGGGGCTGCTCGGCGCGGTCGGCCTGGGGGCGCTGCTCCTGCTGCGGGCGCTCCTGGGTCTGCGCCGGGGCCTCCGCGGCGGGAGCGGCGGCGGGCTGCTGCTGCGCCTCCGGGCTGCCCGCCGGGCGGTTGGCGGACCGGCGGCGGCGGTTGCCGCGGCGGCCACCCTCCTCCTCGGCGGGGCGGTCGGCCACGTCGAGCTGCTGCTGAGTCGGCGGGGCGACCGGCTGCTCGGCGGCGGGCTTGTCGGCGGCGGGCGTCTCGGGCGCGGGAGCGGAAGCCGCGGCCTTCGGGGCCGAAGCCTTCTTCTCGGCCTTCGGCGGCGTCGCGGCACTGCCCCGACCGGAGGTGCCGCCCTGACGCTCCTTGATGGCCGCGATGAGGTCGCCCTTGCGGAGACCGGCCGTGCCGGTGATGCCGAGCTGACCGGCGAGCTCACGCAGCTCGGCGAGCACCATGCCGGACAGGCCCGCCCGCTTGCGCGGCGGGGCGCTGCCGTTCGAAGGGGTGGTCAGAGCGTTCTCCTCGGCTCCGGAACTGGCAGCGGCGTTGGGAGCAGCAGGAGCTTCGCTGCTCAGCACATCAGTGTTGCTCACACATGTCCTTCCTGACCGGACCGCGCCTCCTACGCGGCCCAGCGGACCTGCCGTCCGACGGAATGCGGATCGACAGTAACGCCGGCGTGCAGGCGGACCTCGGAGCGCACGAATGCGGAGTCCACCGGTACGAGGCGTTCTCGGTCACACGGCGAGCGGGTGCCTTCCAGCGCCAACCCCGCCCGTACGGCACAGGGCCAAGTCACTGGAGGAATGCGATCCGGAGCGAATGTCCGGGCACCACACCGGCGCCCGTGCGCGCGGTGACTGATGGCCCCGAGGGTAGACGCCGGTCCGGCCAGGTGCAACAACCGGGGCGCGGCGCGTCGCATCACTCAACCGAGTGGCGCAACGCGCACTCCCCCGCCGTCGACCGGGACGTGCAGCGGGGTGAAGCCCGCGAGGTCGATCGAGTCGGGCAGTTTGCCGTCCTCGGGCAGGGCCAGCACGGTCGGCCCGGCCCCGGACACCGCCGCCGGCACTCCGGCTTCCCGAAGCGCCCTGACCAGCGCGAACGTGGCCGGCCAGGCCGGTTCGCGGTACGGCTCGTGCAGCCGGTCGTCCAGGGCGTCCAGCAGCAGGGAGGGGTCGGCGGTGAGGGCGTGGACGGCCAGCGCGGACCGCCCGGCGGCGAACGCGGCGTCGGCGTGCGGCACCGTCGCGGGCAGCAGGCCGCGGGTCGTCTTGGTGGACGACTCGACCGCCGGCACCAGGACCACGGGCCGCAGCGCGGGGTGCGCTTCGAGACGCACCGCGCGGAACCGGTCACCCTGCGTCCACGCGACGGCGACGCCGCCGAACATCGCCGCCGCCGCGTTGTCGGCGTGGCCCTCGAACTCGGCGGCGAGTTGCAACGCGGTTGTGTCCAACTCGTGCCCGGCCAGCGCGTATCCGGCCGCGATGCCCGCCACGACGGCCGCCGAGGACGAGCCGAGGCCGCGCGCGTGCGGGATGGCGTTCCGGCACCGCAGCACCAGCCCCGGAACGTTCACCGAGCGCAGTGAACAGGCGGCCCGGAAGGCCCGGACCACCAGGTGCGACTCGTCGCCGGGGACGCTGCCCGCGCCCTCGCCGGTCACCTCGACCGCCAGCCCGGCCGGCACGACCTCGAACTCCACCTCGTCGTGGAGGCCGAGGGCCATGCCGAGCGCGTCGAACCCCGAGCCGAGGTTCGCCGTGGACGCCGGGACGGTGACGCGGACGCCGGTCACGACAGTTCCAGCGCGGTGGCGACCGCGCCGGGGTCCACCGGGACCGGCTCGACCTCGGCCATGCCGAGCAGCGCCGTGTCCGGGTCCTTCAGGCCGTGGCCGGTGACCGTGCAGACCACCAGCGAGCCCCCGGGCAGGCGGCCGTCGGCGGCGGTGGCCAGCAGGCCCGCCACGCTGGTCGCCGACGCCGGCTCCACGAAGATGCCGTCGCGGGAGGCCAGCAGCCGGTAGGCCTCCAGGATCTTCTCGTCGGTCACGGCCTCGAACAAGCCGCCGGACTGCTCCTTGGCGGTGACCGCGCCGGTCCAGGAGGCCGGGCTGCCCACGCGGATGGCGGTGGCGATGGTCTCCGGGTCGGCGACCGGCTGCCCCAGCACCAGCGGGGCCGCGCCGGCGGCCTGGAAGCCGAACATGCGCGGGGTCGAGCCCACCACGCCGTCGGTCGCGTAGTCGGAGTAGCCGCGCCAGTACGCGGTGATGTTGCCGGCGTTGCCGACCGGCAGGCAGTGCACGTCCGGGGCGCGGCCCAGGACGTCGCAGATCTCCCAGGCGGCGGTCTTCTGGCCGATCAGCCGGACCGGGTTGACCGAGTTGACCAGGGTGATCGGGTACTCGGCGGAGGTCTTGGCGGCCAGTTCGAGGCAGTCGTCGAAGTTGCCGTCGATCTGGAGGATGCGCGCGCCGTGCGCGACCGCCTGGGCGAGCTTGCCCAGCGCGATCTTGCCGCGCGGCACCAGGACGGCCGCGGTGAGCCCGGCCTTGGCGGCGTAGGCGGCGGCGCTGGCGGAGGTGTTGCCGGTCGAGGCGCAGATCACGGCCTTGGTGCCGCTCGCGAGGGCGTGCGTCATGGCCACGGTCATGCCGCGGTCCTTGAACGAGCCGGTCGGGTTCGCGCCCTCGACCTTGATGTGGACCTGGCAGCCGGTCACCTCGGACAGGTACTCCGAGTGCACCAGCGGCGTGCCGCCTTCGTGGAGGGTGACGACCTCGGCGCCCTCCGGGAGCTGGATCCGGTCCGCGTAGGCGTGGATGATCCCCGGCCACCCGGGCCGCGCTGCTGTCCGATTGTCGGCTCCGCCGACGGTCGCCTGGGCTGTCACGATTCTTCGCCTTCCACCCGCATAACGCTGACCACTTCCCGAACCACGGGCAGTCCGCCGATTTTGTCCACGGTCGACCGCAGTGCCGCGTCGGTCGCGGCGTGGGTCACGATCACCAGGCTGGCGTCGTCGACCCGCCCCTCCTGCCGCACCGCCGCGATGCTCACGTCGTGCTCCGCGAACACCGCCGCCACCTGCGACAACACACCTGGCCGGTCGGCCACGTCGAGGCTGATGTGGTACCTGGTGGGCGTCTGGCCCATCGGCCGCACGGGCAGGGCCGCGTACGCCGACTCGCGCGGGCCGCGCCCGCTGACCACCCGGTTGCGGGCCACCGCGACCAGGTCGCCGAGCACCGCGCTGGCCGTGGGCGCGCCACCCGCGCCCTTGCCGTAGAACATCATCTCGCCCGCCGCGTCGGCCTCCACGAAGACCGCGTTGAACGCGCCGTTCACGCCCGCGAGCGGGTGGGTCCTCGGGATCATGGCCGGGTGGACGCGCACCGAGATGTATTCGGAAGCGTTCGCGGTGTTGGATTGGTCGGCTCCGCCTCCGGAGACCCGTTCGCAGATCGCGAGCAGCTTGACGGTCCGGCCCAGGCCCTTGGCGGCGGCGATGTCGGCCGCGCTGACCTGCGCGATGCCCTCGCGGTGCACGTCGGCGGCGGTGACCCGGGTGTGGAAGGCCAGCGACGCGAGGATCGCGGCCTTGGACGCGGCGTCGAAGCCGTCCACGTCGGCGGTCGGGTCGGCCTCCGCGTAACCCAGCCGGGTGGCCTCCTCCAGCGTCTCGCCGTAGCTCGCCCCGGTGGAGTCCATGCCCGACAGGATGAAGTTCGTGGTGCCGTTGACGATGCCCATCACGCGCGTGATGCGGTCGCCGGCCAGCGACTCGCGCAGCGGCCGGATCAGCGGGATGGCGCCCGCGACGGCGGCCTCGAAGTACAGGTCCGCGCCGGTCGAGTCGGCGGCCTCGAACAGCTCGCCGGAGTGCTCGGCGAGCAGCGCCTTGTTGGCGGTGACCACGGACTTGCCCGACCGCAGCGCCTGGAGCAGCAGGGTCCGGGTCGGCTCGATGCCGCCGATGACCTCGACCACGACGTCCACGTCGGACTCGACCAGCGCCTGCGCGTCGGTGGTCAGCAGCTCGGCGGGCACCTCGCGGTGCTTGTTGGGCCGGCGCACCGCGATGCCCGTGAGTTCGACCGGCGCGCCGACCCGCGCGGTGAGGTCCGCCGCGTGGTCGGTCAGGAGCCGGACCACCTCGGTGCCGACCGTGCCGCAGCCCAACAGCGCGACTTTGATCGGTTTCTGGCCAGGCACGTCATACCTCCAGGCGGAACAGGTCTTCCTCGGTCTCCCGGCGCAGCAGCAGCCGCGAGGCGCCGTCGGCCACCGCGGCGAGCGCGGGCCGGGGCAGGCGGTTGTAGCCGCTGGCCATCGAGTAGCAGTAGGCCCCGGTCGCCGCGACCGCGATGAGGTCGCCGGGCGCCAGGTCGTCGGGCAGCCAGCAGTCGCGCACCACGACGTCGCCGGACTCGCAGTGCTTGCCCACCACGCGGCACAGCACGGCCTTCGAGTCGGGCTCGGCCTTGCGCGACACCAGCTTGCAGTCGTACACGGCGTCGTACAGGGCGGTGCGGATGTTGTCGCTCATGCCGCCGTCGACGCTGACGTACCGGCGGATCGCGCCGGCGTCGAGCTGGACGTCCTTGATGGTGCCGACCTCGTACACGGTGACCGTGCCGGGGCCGACGATCGCGCGGCCGGGTTCGACGGCGATCTTGGGCGCGGGCAGGCCGGCGTGCGCGCACTCCTTGCCCACGATGTCCTGCAGCTGGCGGGCCAGCTCGGCGGGCGGCGGCGGGTCGTCGTCCGGGGTGTAGGCGATGCCCAGGCCGCCACCGAGATCCACAGTGGACACCTGGTCCAGGACGCCGTCGCCGTGCTCGTCGCGCAACTCGGCCAGCAGGCCGATCACGCGGCGGGCCGCGACCTCGAAGCCGCTGGCGTCGAAGATCTGCGAGCCGATGTGGCTGTGCAGGCCGATCAGCCGGAGCCCCTCGGCCTTGAGCACGCGCCGCGCGGCCTCGGCGGCGTCGCCGGAGGACAGCGAGAACCCGAACTTCTGGTCCTCGTGGGCGGTCGCGATGAACTCGTGGGTGTGCGCCTCGACGCCGACCGTCACGCGGATCATCACCGGCTGCACGACGCCGCGCTCGCGGGCGACCTGGTCCAGCCGGGCGATCTCGTAGAACGAGTCGAGCACCACCGCGCCGACGCCCGCCGCCACGGCGGCTTCCAGCTCGGCGACGGACTTGTTGTTGCCGTGCAACGCGATCCGCTCGGCCGGGAAGTCGGCGCGCAGCGCGATGGCCAGCTCGCCGCCGCTGCACACGTCGATGCTCAGGCCCTCCTCGGCGACCCACCGGGCCACCGCGACGGACAGGAACGCCTTGGACGCGTAGTGCACCTGCGTCGGGTCGCCGAACGCCTCGGCGTGGTCGCGGCAGCGGGACCGGAAGTCCTGCTCGTCCATCACGAACAGCGGCGTGCCGTGCTCCTGCGCCAGGGCGCGCACGTCCACGCCGCCGAACCGGACCGCGCCGTCCTCACCGCGTTCGGCGTTGCGCGGCCACACGTGCGGGTGGAGCCGGTCGAGCTCCTCCGGGGTGGCCGGGCGGTTGCCGGCGGTGTTGGACGGGACGAGGACGTCGGCGTGCCGGGGACCGGCGGGGTGCGCCCTCATCACATCTGCTCCGGGGCGCTCACGCCCAGCAGGCCGAGGCCGTTGCGGAACACCTGACGGGTCGCCGCGCACAGCGACAGCCGCGCCCGGTGCAGGTCGGCGGTCTCCTCGTCGCCGCGCGGCAGCACCCGGCAGTGCTCGTAGAACCGGTGGTAGGTGCCCGCGAGCTCCTCCAGGTAGCGCGCGATCCGGTGCGGCTCGCGCAGCTCGCCGGCCGTGGCCACGACCCGCGGGAACTCGCCGATCGTGCGGATGAGGTCGCCCTCGCGGTCGTGCTGGAGCAGCTCGTACTGGTCGCTCTGCGTGACACCGAGGTCGGCGGCGTTGCGCAGCAGCGAGGACAGGCGCGCGTGCGCGTACTGGACGTAGAAGACCGGGTTCTCGTTCGAGCGCTTGCGCAGCAGGTCGAGGTCGATGTCCAGGGAGGAGTCCACCGAGGACCGCGACATGGCGTAGCGGGCGGCGTCCACGCCCACCGCGTCCACCAGGTCCTGCATGGTGATGACGGTGCCCGCGCGCTTGCTCATCCGCACCGGCTTGCCGTCGCTGACCAGGTTCACCATCTGGCCGATGAGGACCTCGACGGTCTTCGGGTCGTCGCCCAGCGCCGCCGCGGCGGCCTTCAGGCGGCCGACGTAGCCGTGGTGGTCCGCGCCGAGCATGTAGATGCACAGGTCGAAGCCGCGCGACCGCTTGTCCAGGAAGTACGCGATGTCGCCGGCGATGTAGGCCGGGTCGCCGTCGCGCTTGATGACCACGCGGTCCTTGTCGTCGCCGTACTCGGTGGACCGCAGCCACCAGGCGCCGTCCTCGAAGTACAGGCCGCCGGAGGTCTTGAGCTGCTCGATCGCCTTGGCGACCGCGCCCGACTCGTGCAGCGAGTTCTCGTGGAAGAACACGTCGAAGTCGGTGCCGAAGTCGTGCAGGTCGCGCTTGATCTCGTCGAACATCAGGTTCACGCCGACGCGCCGGAAGACCTCGTGCGAGTCCTCGGCGGTGAGCGCGGTGGGCTCCCGCTTGAGCACCTCGGCGGCGATGTCGGAGATGTAGCCGCCCGCGTACCCGTCCTCGGGGGCCGGCTCGCCCTTGGCGGCGGCGATCAGGGACCGCACGAACCGGTCGATCTGCGCGCCGGCGTCGTTGAAGTAGTACTCGCGGGTCACGTCGCCGCCGTTGGCCGCGAGGATGCGGCCCAGCGCGTCGCCGACCGCCGCCCACCGGGTCCCGCCCAGGTGGATCGGGCCGGTCGGGTTCGCCGACACGAACTCCAGGTTGATCTTGATCCCGGTCAGCCCGTCGCCCCGGCCGTAGGCGTCACCGGCCGTGAGCACGTCGCGCACGATGCCGCCCTGGGCGTCGGCGGCGAGGCGCAGGTTGAGGAAGCCGGGGCCGGCGACCTCCGCCGACGCGACGGCGTCGGTGCCCGCGAGCGCCTCGGCGAGCCATCCGGCCAGGTCACGGGGCTGCACCCCGGCCTTCTTGGCGGTGACGAGGGCCACGTTGGTGGCGTAGTCGCCGTGCTCGGGGTTGCGGGGTCGCTCGATGGTCACCGCGGCGGGGAGGACGGCGGGGTCGAGGCCGCGGGTGGACAGCACGTCCACGGCCGTCGCACGGACCAGGTCAGCGAGCGCAGCGGGAGTCACCCGTCAAGTCTAGGGAAACGTTCGCGCAGGTCTCGACCGGGATGGGCGTCCCGAGGATTGGGAGTGACGCAGGTCCCGCAAGTGTTAACGAACACCCCTGGTGACCGGCAGTTGACGGTGATCCGACACGGTGTCCCTACACTGGCCCGCGGCATGGGCGTATGACGACGGACCTGAGGCGGACATGACCAGCGGCAAGAAGACGAAGGCCGCGCGCTCCAGCGTGGCGGCGGCGCGGTCCTCGGTGGTGGCGAAGAAGCCGAAGCCGTGGGGCACCATCATCGCGGTGATCGCCGTGCTGGCGCTGGCGGGCACCGTGTTCGGGTATGCCTACTCGCAGATCTCCGAGAAGAACCGGCAGGAAGCCGCGCTGGCCAAGTGGCAGCCCTCGGAGGAGAACAAGGACCCGTCCGACCAGATCCAGGGCGTGGTGAAGAAGGAGTACCCGGCCGGCAAGCACGTGCAGCCGACGCAGCGGGTCGCCTACGACCAGTCCCCGCCCTTCGGCGGTCCGCACGACGGCGCGTGGGCGAACTGCACGGGTGTCGTCTACGCCAAGCCGGTGCGCACGGAGAACATGGTCCACGCGCTGGAGCACGGCGCCGTGTGGATCGCCTACAACCCGGACCAGGTCTCCGGTGAGGCGCTGGACAAGCTGAAGGCCAAGGCCGACGGCCAGCAGTACACGATGCTGTCGCCGTACCCGGGCCTGGACAAGCCGGTGTCGCTGCAGTCGTGGGGCCACCAGCTCAAGGTCGAGAGCGTGGACGACGAGCGCGTCGACCAGTTCATCAAGTCCCTGCGCCGCAACCAGTACACCTACCCGGAGATCGGCGCGGCGTGCGACTCGCCGACCTTCGACATCGACAACCCGCCGCCGTTCGTGGCGGAGAAGCCGGGCGCGGACGCGGTCCCGATGGACGGCGGCACCACCGACCCGACCGAGAACCCGACCGCCGCGCCCACGACCCAGCCGAGCAGCTGACGTTGACCGCGGCCGAGCAGTCCCGTCCCGGCACCGCCACCAGGGCCCTCGTGGCCGCGGTGGCGGTGCTGGCGGTGCTCCTGCTGGGGGCCGCCGTGGGCCTGCTCATCCGGTTGCCGGGGTCGGACAACGCGTCGGTCCCGGCCAAGGACTCGGTGGACGTGGGCTTCTCGCAGGACATGGCCGTGCACCACGTCCAGGGCATCACCATGGCCAACACGGCCCGGGACAAGACGACCGACCGGGCCATCCGCCAGCTGGCGTTCGACATCGAGTCCACCCAGCTGGAGCAGGTCGGGCGGATGAAGGGCTGGCTGACCCTGTGGGGGATGCCGGAGCAGAGTCCCGACGGAACGCACATGAAGTGGATGGCCACGGCGTCCCACCACTCGGCGGGCACGACGTCGGCGGCCGGCAAGGCGGGGCTGATGCCCGGCATGGCCTCGTCGGAGGAGCTGGCCAGGTTGCGCTCGCTGTCGGGGACCGAGTTCGACGTGTACTTCCTGCAGCTCATGCTGCGCCACCACCAGGGTGGGGCGCCGATGGCCGAATACGCGGCCTCCCATGCCGGGCAGAACGTCGTGCGCACTCTCGCGGACAACATGCTGAAGTCGCAGTCCAGTGAGAGCGAGTACATGAAGCAGTTGCTGACCGAGCGGGGCGCTGCTCCTTTGCAGTAGTGCGGCTGCGGGCCGCGCGAGGCTCGACCGTGGAAGGTCGGCGCGCGGCTGGATCGGCGCACGGCTGGGTTCACGCGCGGCTGGGTTCACGCGCGGCTGGGTTCACGCGCGGCTGGGTTCACGCGCGGCTGGGTTCACGCGCGGCTGGGTTCACGCGCGGCTGGTCGCTGGACGCGGCGCGGCCAGCGGCTCGGGCGGCGCGTGTTTGGCTTGTGCGGCTGTCGTGTCCCCCTCGCCCCCCGCCACCCGGGTCGAGCCCGCCAGAGCCCCTGCGCAATGGTGAGGATTCCACATATTGTCACGTTGCGTGACCGCAACAATCGTAGAAAATCCATCGAACGACATTCCTTCACCCCACTGGCCGAGCGATTGCACGCCCGAAGTGGGTAAACTGCCGCGCAACCTGGAATCAAAGCTGGGCAACGGGAATGCCTCTACCGGACCGCGGACCCCACCACGACGCCGCGCCGCACCCCTCGACGCCGGATCCCACCCCCGATCCGTCGCGCGCACGGGACCTGCTGGCGCGCAAGTGGGCGTACCTGCTCAGCACCGCGGTCGTCGTGCAGCACACCAAGTCCGAGCTGGACGCCGAGCTGGCGGGCCGCCTCGACGCCCTCTGCTCCGGCCTGCTCGCCGAACCGTTCGACCCGACCCCGCTGGAGGCGCTCGGCGAGGAGTTCGTCGCGCTCGGGCACATGACCGAGGACGGGTTGCGGTGCACCACCGAAGTCCTCGGGCACGGGCTGCTCAAACTCCCCGACTTCCAGCCGCTCGACCGCTACGCCGACCGGGTGGCGGTCGGTCTCGGGGCATTCGCCACCGGATTCCTCGCGGCCAGTCGGCGGGCCGTGTTCGACCAACAAGAAGCATTGCGGCTTTCCCTGCTCAAAGCCGTTCGGGACGCCAAGTGGCGACTCCAGGAAAGCGAAGCGCGATTCGACGAAGTCGTCACGTCGTCCTCCAGCGGCGTGCTCATCGTCGGCCTCGACGGCACCCTGCTGCGCGCCAACGCCGCGGTCGGCGAGATCCTCGGGTACACGCCCGCCGAACTGGCCGACCTGACCCTGTTCGACCTGGTCGACGCCGACTCCGCGGACGCCCTGCGGGAGACCATGGACGAGCTGCTGCTGGGCGGCCCGGACCGGATCCGCCAGTCCCAGCGGCTGCTGCGCAAGGACGGTGACGTCGCCCGGATCACCCTCACCACGTCCCTGCTGCCCGGCGCGGAACCCGGTGGCGGCCACTTCGTGACCGTGGTCGAGGACGGCACCGAGCTGATGCTCCTGCAGGGCGAGCTGAACCGGCAGGCGCTGCACGACGTCCTGACCGGCCTCCCCAACCGCCAGTACTTCACCACCCACCTCGAAGCGGCGCTGCGGCGCGCCGACCCCGTGCACGGCGTCACGCTGCTGCACCTGGACCTCGACGCGTTCGGCATGATCTGCAACAGCCTCGGCGGACGCGCCGGCGAACGGCTGCTCGTGCACGTCGCCCAGCGGCTCAAGAGCGTGCTCGCGCGGGAGAAGGCCATGATCGCGCGGTTCGAGGGCGACGAGTTCGGCGTCCTCGTGGAGAACACCGCGAGCACGCCCGAGGTGGCGCGGATCGTCGCCGACATCAACGCCGAGCTGGCCGAGCCGCTGTTCGTGGACGGGCACGGCATCGCGGTGTCCGCGAGCACCGGCGTGGTGTTCCGGCCGCCGCACGACACCGAGGCCGCGGAGCTGCTGCGGTCCGCCGACCAGGCGCTGCGGCGGGCCAAGGCGGGTCGGCGCGGGCAGTGGGAGCTGTTCCACCCGGCGCGCGACCTCGCCGACCGGCGGGCGCAGGCGCTGGCCGCGGGCATGCCGGGCGCGTGGGAGCAGGGCGAGGTGTCCGTGCGGTACCGGCCGGTGGTGGCGCTGTCCGGCGGGGTCGTCGGGCTGGACGCCGTGCTGCGCTGGGACCGCGAGCAGCCGCTGGAGCACGACGCGTGCGTGGAGCTGGCCGAGCAGACCGGCCTGGTGCTGCCGCTGGGCGAGTGGCTGCTGCGCACGGCCGCCGACCAGGCCCGGTGGTGGCGGGACGCGTCGCTGACCGTGGGCCTGAGCGCCGTGCAGTCCGGGGACGCGGAGCTGGAGGCGCGGGTCGTGCGGGTGCTGGAGGGCACCGGGCTGCGGCCGGACCGGCTCGTGGTCGGGATGCCGGTGGGCGTGCTGTCGGTGTCGGACGCGGCGGAGAACCTGACCGTGCTCGCGGACATGGGCGTCGGCACGGCGCTGTACGACTTCGGCCTCGGGCCGGACGACCTCGCGGCGGCGGAGGCGTTGCGGGTGCGGCGGGTCCGGGTGGCGCGGCGGCTGGCGGACCGGCGGGTGCCGTACGTGGCGGCGCTGGTCGCGGCGGCGCGGGAGACCGGCGCGGTCGTGGAGGTGGACGGCGTGCGCACGGCCGAGCAGGCGCGGTGGTGGCGGGAGGCGGGCGCGTTCGCGGCGTGCGGCCCGCACTTCGGCGACGCCGTGCCGGCGGCGGACGCGGTGGCGCACTTCCGGTGAACGCGGTCGCGGTGGCGGACTTCCGGTGATTTCGGTTGCGGTGGCTTGGTAGCGTGGCGGCGTGAACTTCTTCTTCCGAGGCTGACACGACCGTCGACGGGTCGAGGGCGCTTCCCCCTCGTCGACGATGCGGGGCGGCAACGACACCGCCCCGGGTCGTGACGCGGAAGAAGATCTGTGGTGATCTCTCCTTTTCCGGCTTCGGCCGGTGTTGACGCGCGTCCTGGCACCCCTTCGCCGACGTGAGGGCCGTGCGCCTGCTGGCGCGCACGGTGCGGGGCGTGGAAGCGGTCGCCGCGCGGGAAGTCGCGGGGGTCGGGGTCGTGGAGTCGTCGGGGCACCGCGAGGTGTGGTTCTCGGCGGTGCCCGGTCCGGCGGTGCTCGGGCTGCGGTGCGTGGACGACGTGTTCCTGGTGGCGGCCGTCGTGGACGGGATCGGGCGGGCGCGGGCCGACCTGCGCTCGCTGGCCGGGGCGATGGCCTCGGTGGACGTGTGGGAGGTGGTGCGCACGTTGGCCGATTTCGGCGCGGAGCGCTTTTGGTCCACTGTGGATGTTTCGGCTTCTTTCCTGGGACGGCGGAACTTCACGCGGTACGACGTGGAGGACGCCGTCGGAGAGCCGGTGGCGGCGGCGCTCGGGGTGCCGTACCACGGGCGACGTGGTGGGCGGGTGCCGCCGGCGGGTGGGTTGTCGTGGCGGGTGACCCTGGCCGGGGACCGGGCGGTGGTGGGGTTGCGGATCGCCGCGCAACCCCTGCACCGCAGGGGTTATCGGCGGGTGTCGCGGCCGGGGGCGCTGCACCCGCCGGTGGCGGCGGCGATGCTGCGCCTGGCGGGCCTTCCCGCGCGGACCGGCGCGGCGGGTTGGCGGGTGGTGGACCCGTTCTGCGGGACGGGCACCATCGCGATCGAGGCCGCCCACCTCCACGCCGCCGCACTCGGGGTGGACATCGACCCAGCCGCCATCGCCGCCGCCACCGCCAACACACCGCCCGCCCCCCCCCCCCCCCCCCCCCCCGCCCGGGGCCCACCCGCCGCCCCCCCCCCCCCCCCCCCCCC
>NZ_JBEZBW010000125.1:0-21892 GCF_040647305.1 Saccharothrix sp. NPDC042600
CCCGAGCCGCCGCGCCCGAGCCGCCGCGCCCGAACCACCGCGCCCGAACCACCGCGCCCGAACCACCGCGCCCGAACCACCGCGCCCGAACCACCGCGCCCGAACCACCGCGCTCCCACCACCGCGCCCGAACCGCGCCCGACCGTGCCCTGGGCGTGCGGTGAGTGTCACAGACCGATCCGGTCGGTTTGCCTACCGAATCGGTCGGTCCGTCCGTACCGTCGGGTGCATGAGCCGTTTCCGGCAGGAGGCCGACGACCGGATCATCGACCTCGCGGCGGGCCTGTTCGCCCGGCACGGGTTCGAGCACACCTCGTTGCGCGCGCTCGCCGACGCCGTCGGGCTGTCCAAAGCCGGGCTGCTGCACCACTTCCCGAGCAAGGAAGCGCTGCACGCGGCGGTCGAGGCGTCGTGTCGGGACCTGGAGCGCCGGGTGGCCGACGCCGCCGCCGCGCTGCCGCCCGGACCCGACCGCGACCGGCGCACGCTCGAACTGCTGGTGGACCTCGCCCTGGACCGGCCGGGCCTGGTGGCGCTCGCCCTGACCGCCGTCAACGGCACGGACCCGTTGCCCGAGGGCGGCGTCGGCGAGGTCATCGTGCACGAGGCGTTCGGCGTCGAGCGGGAACCGGTGGACCCCGAGCGGGCCATCCGGGTCGTCGGCGCGCTCACCGCGCTGGCCGTGCTCACCCTCCTGGCCAACGGCGCCGACCAGAAAACCGCCTGGCGCCCGCACATCCTCTCGACCTGTTTCGACGCGCTCGGACACCGCGCACCCGTGGAGGCCTGACCGATGGCAAGACTGTTGTACCGACTCGGCTTCGGCGCGCACCGGCGCCGCCTGGTGGTGGTCCTGCTGTGGCTGCTCGTCCTCGCGGGCACCGCCGTGGGCGCGGCCACGCTGGCCGGCGAGACGTCCAACGCCTTCTCGATCCCCGGCCAGGAGTCCACCACCGCGCTGGACAAGATCAAGGAGCAGTTCGGCACGGCCGGCGGCGCGACCGCCCGCGTCGTGGTGGAAGCGCCCGAGGGCAGGAAGTTCGTGGAGCCCGAGCAGGGCAAGGTGCTCGCCGACCTGGTCGCGAAGCTCGACGCGCTGCCCGGCGTGACCGGCGCCACCAACCCGCTCGACCCCGCCGCGCCCTCGGTGAACAAGGACCTGGACGTCGCCTACAGCACGGTCACGTTCGAGGGGAAGCCCGGCGAGGTGACCCCCGAGCAGCGGACCGCGTTGCTCGACGCCGCGCGGGCGCCGGGCTTCACCGTCGAGGTGACCGGTGACGCCGTGCAGGCGCCGCCGCACGTGGGCGGTGTGGTCGAGGGCATCGGCGTGGTCGTCGCGCTGCTCATCCTCGCCATCACCTACGGCTCGCTGGTGATGGCCGGCATGAACCTGCTCACCGCCGCCGTCGGCGTGGGCATCGGCGCGCTCGGCGTCACCATCAGCACCGGCTTCCTCGACCTCCAGTCCACCACCCCGATCCTGGCCACCATGCTGGGCCTCGCGGTCGGCATCGACTACGCCCTGTTCATCATCAACCGCTACCGGCAGGAACTGCGGCGCGGCGCGGACGTCGGCGAGGCCATCGGCATCGCGGTCGGCACGGCGGGTTCGGCCGTCGTCACCGCCGGCCTGACCGTGGTCATCGCCCTGGCGGGCCTGGCCGTGGCGGGCATCCCGTTCCTGACCCAGATGGGCATCGCGGCGGCGGCGACCATCGTCGTGGCCGTCCTGATCGCCATCACGCTCGTGCCCGCCGTGCTGAGCTTCGTCGGCCACCGCGCCCTGCCGCGCAAGCAGCGCACCGCGCCGACGGCCGAGGTCCGCGACCGCGGCTTCTACCGGGGTTGGGTCGGCGCGGTCACCCGCCACCGCCTGCCCGCGCTGCTGCTGACCGTCCTGGGCCTGGGCGTGATCGCGATCCCGGTGGCCTCCATGCAGACCACGCTGGTCCCGATCCCGGCGGCCGACAGCACGCAGGCCCGCGCCGAGCGCATCCTGGCCGACGGCTTCGGCGAGGGCTTCAACGGCCCGCTGGTGGTGCTGTTCGAGGGCGGCGACGCGGTCGGCACGGCGACCCGGCTCAAGCCCGAGATCGCCGCGATGGACGACGTCGCCACGGCCGTGGACCCGCGCCCCAACGCCGACGGCACCGCCGCGCAGCTGGTCGTCATCCCCGCCTCCGGCCCGACCACCGAGGCCACCGAGCGGCTGGTGAGCGACCTGCGCGCCAAGCTGGACCCGTTGGAGGGCACCACCGCCTACGTCACCGGCCAGACCGCGGTGAGCGTGGACGTGGCCACGACCCTGGACCGCGCGTTGCCGGTGTACCTGGCGGTCGTGGTGGGCCTGGCGCTGGTCCTGCTGGTGCTGGTGTTCCGGTCGCTGCTGGTGCCACTGGTGGGCGTGCTGGGCTTCCTGCTCACCGTGGGCACGTCGTTGGGCGCGACCGTGGCGGTCTTCCAGTGGGGCTGGCTGGCCGACGCGGTCAACCTCGACACCACCGGCCCGCTGATCAGCCTCACGCCGATCATCGTGATCGGCATCCTGTTCGGCCTGGCGATGGACTACCAGGTGTTCCTGGTGTCCCGGATGCACGAGGCCCACCACCGCGGCGCGGACCCGCGCACGGCCATCACGACCGGGTTCCGCCAGGCGGCGCCGGTGGTGGTCGCGGCGGCGCTGATCATGTTCTCGGTGTTCGCGGGTTTCGTGCCCTCCGGCGAGGCGACGATCAAGTCGATCGCGTTCGCGCTGGCGATCGGAATCCTGGTGGACGCCTTCGTGATCCGCATGGTCGTGGTGCCGGCCGCGTTGGCGTTGCTGGGGAAGAGCGCCTGGTGGCTGCCGAAGTGGTTGCGGTGGTTGCCGGAACTCGACGTCGAGGGGACGGCGTTGACCACGCGGACCGAGGCCGAACGCCCTCGCGCGGGCGCCAACGCCTGAGCCGGCACGACACGAAGCCCGACCGGAAAACCCTTGCCCGGTCGGGCTTTGTGTTGTGCGCGTCTTCGTCCTGTTTGGTGTGACGCACGCGAAAGTGTTTGGTGCGTAAGGCAAACGATGTCCTGTCCGGGAGGCGTACGCATCACCCGTTTGGTGTGCGCAACTAGCATTGTCGGCATGACTGACCCCGGGCGCGCGCAGGCGTCGCATTTCTGGAGCTACCTCGAAGCCCGGATGGAGGAATCGGGGCTGAGTACCAGCGATCTCGTCCGCGCCGTCGGCGTGCACCGCAGCCGGCTCACCGACTGGCGGCGCGGCAAGTCGCTCAGCATGGACACCGCCCGGGCCCTCGCCCGGCTGTTCTCGGTGCCGCTGCTGGAGGTCATGGTCGCCGCCGGCCAGCTGACCGACGACGAGGCCAACGCCCGACCGCTGCGCAGCCCCTCCTCCCTCAGCGACGCGGTGTTGCTCTACGAGCTGCGGCGGCGGCTCGCCGGGGACGACGAGGAACCCGGGTGAGGTTCCCGGCGTCACACCCGCCATGCGATGCGCGATCGTCCTGGTGCTGCTCGTCGTGTTCGGCACGGCCGGGCCGGCGGTGTCGGACGCGTGCGCGTGCGGCGCGTTCGTGGCGAACGAGGAGCTGCGGGCGCAGCGGGAGACCGCGTTGGTCGAGCTGACCGGTCGCACCGAGGCGATCACGCTGTCCGTCCAGGCCCGCTCGACCGCCGAGCAGGCCGCGTTCCTCATGCCGGTGCCCGCGCGGGCCCGGTTCGCGGTGGCGGACGGCGGGTTGTTCGCCGAGCTGGACCGGATCAGCCGGCCGGAGGTCCGGACGCGCCGGGTGGTCGTGGACGGGGACGGCACCGGCGGCGCGCCGCAGCGCGGCGGGGCCACCGTCGTGGACCACGTCGAGGTCGGGCCCTACGAGGTCGCCCAGCTCGCCGGCTCCGACGCGACGGCCGTCGGGCAGTGGTTGGGGGCGAACGGTTTCACGCTGCCGACCGCCCTGGGCGGCGCGCTCACCCCGTACCTGGCGGAGGGGTGGCTCGTGGTGGCGGTGCGGCTCGCGCCGGCGTCGGGCAGCCTCGCGGACGGGCTGCCGCCCATGCGGGTGGAGTTCGAGACCGACACCCCGGTCTACCCGATGCGGTTGTCCGCCACCGCGCAGCACGCGCAGCCGCTGCGCCTGTACGTGCTGGCGGACCACCGCGTGGACGTCGGCAACCCCGCCCCGCGCGGCGTCGCGCCCGAACTGACGTTCGCCGGCCCGGTGGACCGGAGCGCGGACCACCCGAAGGTGTCCGCGCTCCTGACCGGGCCCCGGTTCCTCACCCGCTACGACGCCGAGTTCCGACCGGACTTCATCGAGGACGACATCAGGATCACCCGATCGGCGACCGACGACCACCACCGGGCGGTGGTGGTCGTCACCGAGTACGTCCGCTCGTCGTGGCCGTTCCCGGGCCTGCTCTGGGTGTTCGGCGGCCTCGTCCTCGCGGGCGTTGGCCTCCTGGCGCGGCGCAAGCTGCGCTGAGGGCTACTCGCGCGGGCCGAGGCCGTCCAGCGGCCGGGTGCGCAGGGCCAGGCGGGTCGGCACGCCCAGGGCGAGGAAGCCCAGCAGCGCGGTGAACCCGACGATCCCCAGGTAGACCCCGACCGGGCCGGTGGGCAGCGGCGAGCCGGTCAGCGCGATCCCCAGCAGCGCGAGCGGCACCGCTGGGACCAGCGTCCCCACCGCGACCGCGACGCCCACCACGGTCGCCGCCTCCGCGCGCACCATCCGCAGCACGTGCCGCCGGTTCGCGCCGACCAGCCGCAGCAGCGCGAACTCCCGCCGCCGCTGCACGGTGGTCAGCACGAGCGTGTTGGCGACCGCGATGGCGATGTACCCGAGGATCACGCCGACGGCCAGCAGGTTCACCCAGAACTGCGTCTGCCGGTCACCGTGGTCGGCCGCCAGCCCGGACGCCACGGTCAACCCGGGGTACTGCTCCGCCAGCACGGCCAACGCCCGCGCCGCCGCGCCCCGGTCCGCGTCCGGCGCTAGGCGCACCAGCACCGACGAGTCCGTGCGCGCCGCCGTGTGCGCCCGCGCCTCCTCGACCGGCAGCACGTACCCGCCGAACGCCAGACCACGCGCGAACGTGGCCACCACCCGCAGCTTCACCGGCGTGGTGTCGTCCAGGTGCAGCGCGACCTCGTCGCCGACGTCCGCGCCGGAGGCCTCGCGGACCGCCACGGTGCCGGCGCGCAGGTCGGCCAGCGACCCCGCCGTCACGGCCAGGTCGAGCGTGCCCCGCACGTCCCCGACGCCGAGCGCGGGCACCCGCTCCACCTCCACCGACTCGCCGGTCCGGCGCGTGGTCACCACGCCGGTCCGCACGACCGGGGTGGCCGCGGCCACGCCGGGCACCCGCCGGGCCGCGTCGGCGACCTCGGGGGACAGGCCGCCGGGCGCGGACAGGACGTGGTCCGCCGTCACCGCCGCGACCGCTTCGGCCCGGGTCGCGGACTCCACGGCGGTCTGGCTGTAGAAGTTCACCACGGCGAACGCGATCGACAGCATCAGCGGGGTGAGCGCCGAGGACAGGCGGCGGGCGTTGGCGCGGTTGTTGTGCGCGGCCAGGTAGCCGCCGACCCCGAAGCGCCGCAACGGTGCCGACGCCAGCCGGACCAGCGGCCGCACCGCGCACGGACCCAGCAGCGCCAGCCCGACCACGGCGAGCAGCACCGACATGCCGGTCATGGCGAACGCGACTTCGTTGCGCAGGAACAACGGCAGCGTCGCGAGGGCCGCGCCGAGGCCCAGGAACACCGTCCCGGCGACGACCCGCCACCGCCCCAGGTCGCGGGGCTCGACCGCGGCTTCCGCGAGCGCCTCGGTCGGCGGGATGCGCGCCGGCCGCCGGGCCGCGACCCACGCGGCGAGCCGGGCCGCGCCCAGGCCGAGCAGGAACGCCGCGACCACCGGGATCGGCCCGATGGCCAACGCGAGGTCGTCGGGGATCACGCCGATCCGCGCGAACCCCCGCCGCAGCAGGTCGGCCACCAACAGGCCCGCGAGCGAACCCACCGCGGCGGCGGCCGACGCCACCAGGGTGGTCTCCACGGCGATCAACTTCCCGATCTGGCGCGGGGTCGCGGCGATCGCCCGCAGCAGCGCCAGTTCGCGCCGGCGCTGGTCGATCGACAGCGTGAGCGTCCCGGCCACCACGAACACCGCCACCAGCACCGCGACGCCCGCGAACGACCCGGCGATCGCCATCAGCACCACGCGGGACTGCCCCACGGCCGCGAACTCGACGCCGCCCCGGTCACCGCCGGCCGCGACGAAGACGTCGTCCCCCAGCGCGTCCCGGACACGGTCGGTCACGTCCTCGGCCGCGAACACCCCGATGGCGTGCACCCGGCCGGGTGTGCCGGACAGCGCCTCCGCTCGCGCGGTGGTGAAGTACAGGCCGAACTGCTTGGCGAAACCGTCCTTCCCGGACGGCGCCGCCAGCCCCGTGACGGTGAACTCGGTCGGCGTGGACGTGGTCATCACCCGCACCCGGTCGCCGACCCCCACCCCGGGCAGGCCGGCGACCACGACCTCGTCCGCCGCGACCGGCGCACGCCCCCGCCGCACGTCCATGGGCGTCAGCACGGCGGCGTCCCAGTTGTGCCCGAACGCTTCCAGCACCCGGCCGTCGGCCGTGACGGCGCGCGCGGGGAAGGACACCTCGCCCACCGCCGACGTCACCCCGGGCACCGCCGCCACCCGGCCCACCAGGTCCGCCGGGAGGCTCGGCGCGGTGCCGACCTGTTGGAACGCCAGCAGGTCGCCGCCCTCGGGCCGCACGACCTGGTTCCCGCCGACGACCACGTTCGCCGCCGCGTACCGCTCGGTCGGCACCCCGGACCGGATGCCCGACTCCATGAGCACCCCGCACGCCGCCACCACGGCCGTGCCGCACAGGATCGCCAGGAACGACCCGAAGAACGCGAGTTTGCGCGCCTTCACCACCTGCCACGCGAGGGACCGCACGGCTCACCACTCCCCGAGGCGGGTCATGCGCTCGACCACCTGCGCGGGCGTGGGCGCGACCAGTTCGCCGGCCAGCCGCCCGTCGGCCAGGAAGAGCACGTTGTGGGCGTAGGAGGCGGCCACCGGGTCGTGGGTGACCATCAACACGGTCTGGCCGACGGAGTCCACGAGGTCGCGCAGCAGGCGCAGGACGTTGCCGCCGGTGCGGGTGTCCAGCGCGCCGGTCGGTTCGTCGGCCAGCAGCACGTCGGGCCGGGTGACCAGGGCGCGGGCGATCGCGACCCGCTGTTGCTGGCCGCCGGACAGCTCGGCCGGCCGGTGGTCGAGCCGGTCCGCGACCCCCACCCGGTGCACGACCTCGCGCAGCCACCCCTGGTCCGCCTCCGCCCCGGCGAACCGCAACGGGAGCGTGATGTTCTGGCGGACGGTGAGCGACGGCAGGAGGTTGTAGGCCTGGAAGACGAACCCGATCCGCTGTCGGCGCAGTTCGGTGAGCGCGTTCTCCTTGAGCCGCGACAGGTCCGTGTCGCCGAGCAGCACCCGGCCCGACGTGGGCCGGTCCAGGCCGGCGGCGCAGTGCAGGAACGTGGACTTGCCCGACCCGGACGGTCCCATGACGGCGGTGAACGCGCCCCGGCGCAGGCTCACCGTGACCCCGTCCAACGCGGTCACCGCGCCACCACCCGACCCGTACACCTTGCGCACCGCCTCCAGCCGCACCGCGTCGGCCGTCACCGTTCCCGCCACCATCGACTTCCCTCTCCCTCGTGTTGGCCTCGACGCTATTTCCGGGCCGGGCGGCGTTCGATCCCGCTGGTGGGCGGACGGTGGTGGTGCTGGCACTACCGTGTTCCAGCGGCGGGTCGGGGAGAATCGGCGGCATGGTCCCTCGCTTGTGGACCGCGGTGCGCTACCTGGTCGTCGGCGCGGGCACCGCGTTCCTGTCCCTGCTCGCCGTGGGCGCGTTGCTCATCGTGGGCACGTTGTGCCTGATCGGCGTGGGGTTGCCCGCGCTACCGGAGGTGCTCCGGCTGGTGCGCCGGCTGCTCGCGGTGGAGCGGCGGCGGGCCGGGGCGCGGTTGGGGGTGAGGATCCCGGAGGCGTACCGCGTGCTCGACGGCCCGTGGTCGAAGCAGGTGGTGACGGCGCTCACGGACCCGGCGACGCGGCGCGACCTGGCGTGGCTGGGGCTGCACGTCCTCGGCGGGGTGATGCTGGGCGGGATGGCGGTCGGTCTGCTGCCGGCGGCGGTGCACCAGGTGTTGATCCCCGCTTACTGGTGGCTGGTGCCCGGTGGCGTGGAGACGTCGTTCGGGTTCGTCGTGGATTCGTGGAGCGCGGCGCCGGTCGCCGTGGTGGGCGGTCTGGTCTACGGCGCGTTGTTCACGCAGGTGCCGCGGCTGGCGGATGCCCAGGCACGGCTCGCGCGGTGGCTGCTGTCGCCCGCGCCCGGGGTTCGGCTGACCGACCGGGTGGCGGAGCTGACCGCGTCGCGGGCGGGCGCGCTGGAGGCGCACGGGGCGGAGTTGCGGCGGATCGAGCGTGACCTGCACGACGGGGCGCAGGCGCGGATCGCGGCGGTGGTGATGCAGTTGGGGATCGCCGGGCAACTGCGGTCGCGGGACGCGGACAAGGCGTTCGAACTGGTGCGCAAGGCGCAGGACACGGCGATCGACGCGTTGGCGGAACTGCGGGACGTGGTCCGCAGCATCTACCCGCCGGTGTTGTCGGACCGGGGCTTGGACGGTGCGGTGTCGGCGCTGGCGGCGCGCTGTCCGGTGCCGTGCACTTTGGACGTGGCGCCGATCGGCCGCAAGCCGGCCGCGATCGAGGCGGCGGCGTACTTCATCGTCGCGGAGGCGTTGACGAACGTCACCAAGCACTCGGGTGCTTCCCGCGCGGCGGTGTCGTTGTCGGCGTCGGAGGAGGCTCTGGTCATCACCGTGCGGGACGATGGCAAGGGCGGGGCGGACGAGAGCGTGGGCACGGGTATCGTCGGGATCCGGAAGCGTGCGGACGCGTTCGACGGGCGCGCTTCGCTGAGCAGCCCGCCCGGCGGGCCGACCGTGTTGCGAGTGGAGTTGCCGTGCGGGTCGTGATCGCCGAGGACGATGTCCTGCTGCGCGAGGGGTTGTCGTTGCTGCTGGGGACCGCCGGGGTCGAGGTGGTGGCGGCGTTCGACAACGCGGTGGAGTTCCTGGCTTTCGTGCGCGGGGACCGGCCCGATGCCGTGGTGATGGACGTGCGGTTGCCGCCGTCGTTCCGGGACGAGGGGTTGCGGGCGGCGGTGGAGGCGCGTCGGGTGCACCCCGGGTTGCCGGTGCTGGTGTTGTCGGCTTACGTCGAGAACAGCTATGCGGCGGAGCTGCTCGCGGACGGCGTGGGCGGGGTGGGGTACCTGCTCAAGGAGCGGGTGGGCAAGGTCGAGCAGTTCCTGGACGCGCTGCACCGCGTGGCCGACGGCGGGACGGCGATGGACCCGGAGGTCATCTCGCAACTGCTGGTCCGCCGCAAGGCCGACGACCCGCTGTCCACTTTGACCGGTCGCGAGCGGGAGGTGCTGGCGCTGATGGCGGAGGGGCACGACAACGGGACCATCGCGGAGCTGTTGGTCGTCAGCGAAGGGGCTGTGCACAAGCACATCCGGAACATTTTCGCGAAGCTGAACCTGCCGAACGACGAGGCCGGGCACCGGCGCGTGCTGGCGGTCCTGGCCTACCTCAACGCCTAACACCGACCGCCTGTCAGCCGACCGGTCAACTACCGTCGCCAGCCGCCGCGCCGGCCCCAACCTCAGCGGCGGCGTTTTTTTAGGTAGGCCGCGAGTTCGTCGTACGCGCCGGCGTCGTTGCCGTACAACGCGTAATTGCGCGCCGTCTCCATCCACTCCCCGATGCTCGGCCGCACCGACCGGGCCGCGTCCGCCAAGTGCCGCTGCGTGATCGACGAGTGCCGCCCCGACGACATGGTCTCGTCCAGCGCGCTCTCCGTCGCCTGCTCGCACACCAGCGCCAGGTCCGCGCCCGACATCCCCTCCGTCGCCTTGGCGATCTTGCCCAGGTCCACCCGCTCCACCGGCCGACCCCGCAGGTGGAACCGCAGGATCGCCTCCCGCGCCTCGACGTCCGGCGGCAGCACCAGCACGCTGCGGTCGAAGCGGCCCGGGCGGAGCAGGGCCGTGTCGATGTCCCACGGGTGGTTGCTCGCGGCCAGGACGAAGACGCCCTCGTTGTCCGTGCTCGCACCGTCCAGTTCGGCCAGCATCTGGTTCACCACCCCGCGCATGGACGACCCGCCGCCGCGCAGGTTCGAACGCTTCTGCCCCAACGCGTCCATCTCGTCGAAGAACAGCACGCACGGACGGTTGCGGCGCGCCGTGTCGAAGATGCCGTGCAGGTTCCGCTCGCTGCTGCCGATCCACATGTCCAGGACGTCGTTCAGGCCGATCTCGTAGAAGTTCGCCCCGAGTTCACCGGCCAGCGCCCGCGCGATCAACGTCTTCCCGCACCCCGGCGGCCCCCACAGCAACAGCCCCCCGCGCAGCGACTTGCCGAACCGCAGGCTCAGCTCCGGGTTGCGCAACGGCGCGAGGAACGACAGCTCCAGGCGCTTCTTGACCTCCGCCAAGCCACCGATGTCGGCCAGCGTCACGCCGGACGGACCGATGTCGCCCAACGGCTCGGTCATCGGCTCGCTGGCCGACCACTGCCGCAGGATCTCGTCCGCGGTGTCGGGGACGGCCGACGCCCGCACCGGAGCCGGCGCGGGGTCCAGCGCGTCCGCGAGCCGTCCGTAGGAGGCGGCCTTGGTGTCGTCGCCCAGGGCACGGGCGGCAGCGGCGGCGGTGCGCAGGGCGGCCACGTGGTCCGGCACCGCGGCCAGCACGGTGGTCGCCTGGTCCAGCGCCTCGGCGGGCCGGCCGGCGTCCAGCAACAGCCGGGCGACGTGCTCGCGGACCGCGTGGTTGTCGGGGTCCGCCGTCAGCGCGCCGAGCAGGGCCTGGATCACCGGGTCGTCCGTCACGCGGCGTAGGGTACCTGCGCGCCGACCCTGTGGTGGGCGGGTTCGTCGTGGGCTACCGGGGTGGGTGTGATGGACGACGGTGCGCAGGTCGCGGTCCAGCGCGGTCGGGCGTTGCTCGACCTCGGGCGGGCGCGGGAGGCCGAGGCGCAGTTCCGGGTGGCGCTCGCGGCGGACCCCGGCGACCCCGTGGCGCACACGCTGCTCGCGCAAGCCCTGTTGCGGCAGGAGAAGTACGCCGAGGCGCGGGACGCGAGCCGCACCGCACTGGCCGCCGCGCCGGAGCACGTCCTCGCGCACTCGACGCTCGCCGCGGCGCTGGCCGGCCTGGGCGAGCACGCCGCCGCGCTGGACGCGGTCCGCGGCGGCCTGGCCCTCGCGCCGGAGGTCGCCGGTCTCCACATGCAGGAGGCCTACGTCCTGCTGGCGCAGAAGCGCAACGCCGAGGCGTTGGCCGGCGCCGAACGCGCCCGCGCCCTCGACCCGGACAGCGCCGACGCGGCGGCCGTCCACGCCGCCGCCCTGTACGAGTCGCAGCGCCTGGACGAAGCCGAGGCGGCCGTCCTGGAGGCCCTGCGGCTCGACCCCCAGAACATCGACGCGCACCGCGTGCGCGGCCTGCTGGCGTTGCGGCGCGGTGGCGGTCGATCGGCCGTGCGGGCGCACCGCACGGCGATGCGGCTGGACCCCACGGACGCCGGCATCCGCGAAGGGCTGTCGGTCGCGCTGAAGTCCCGCAACCCGCTCTACGGCCTGCTGCTGCGGCTGAGCCTGTGGCTCAACGCCCAGCCGAAGGCGTTGCGGTGGGGCTTCCTGCTGCTGCCGTTCGTCCTGACCCGCCTGCTGCGACCGTTCGACGGGCAGACGTGGGCGCTGGTGCTGCTGGTGCTCCTGGTCGCGTTGGTGCTGCTGAGCTGGACGCTGGAACCGTTGATGAACCTGGTCCTGCTGTGCACGCGGGACCGGCACCTGCTGCGCCGGGCCGCCCGGCAGGCCACCTACGGGTTCGTCGGGTTCGGGGGCGCGGCGATCGCGGTGGCGGTGGTCGGCGCCGCCGGTGGTCCGCCGCGGCTGCTCGGGCTGGCGTTCGGCCTGGGCCTGTGGGCGATGGCGGTCGGGTCCGCGCACACCATCGGGGCGAAGCCGCGCCGCATCCTCCTGACGGCGTCCTGGGTGGCCGCCGCCGTGGCGGTGTTCGCGTTCGCGGGGACGCTGGCCGGGTTGGGCGGCGCGGTGCCGGCCGTGACGGTGCTGTTCCTCGGCGGCATCGCGGCGACGTGGTTCACCGTCCTGAGCTGACTCACTTGCGCCGCTTGCGCGGCAGGGCCTTGCGCAACAACTCCGTCTCCCGCTCGGACGCGGAACGCGCGAAGTGCAGGAGCACGCCCTCGGGGTCGCCGGACGCGGACAGCACCTGCCGCAACGCGTTCGCCGCCGCCTCCGCCCGGCCCAGCGCCGGTTCGTAGCGGTAGGCCTTGCCGTCGAGTTCGCGCCGGACCCAGCCCTTGCGGTGCAGGTTGTCCAGCACGGTCATGACCGTCGTGTAGGCGAGCGGTTTGTCCAGCCGGTCGAGGACGTCGCGCACCTTCATCGTCCCGGACGCGCCCCACAGCACGTCCATCACCGCGCTCTCCAGCTCTCCAAGCCCGTGCATCGTGCCCCCCTGTCGCCGCGGCCATGCTACCGAGCGTTAGTCGGGTCGGACGCGCCGTGCCGGGGTCGCGGGGTCGCGGGCGGACCGGCGGAGTGGCGTGGGGCGCGGCCGTTCGCGCCGAATGCGTCCGAATTGATTCCGACGAGATCGTCGATCATGTCCGGTGTCCGGAAATCGGCCATTCCGGCACACGGGTGAACCCTTTCGCATTCCCCTGTTCGGACGCCCGTAGGCCTGCCTTTGCGGCCGTTGACACGTCGCTGTGACCTGCATAACATGGCGAGCCGCTACCTGGGCGAACGAGGCCGCAGCGACGTGGGAAAAGCCGCCCCGCAGGCCCGGGAAAAGGGGGAGTGGTGGCGGGGGCCGATTTCGGGTTCGGGGCCTATTCACGTTTGCTGCGCGAGCCCGGCGCGGTCGCGTTGGGATTTTGGGGGATGGTCGGTCGGTTCCCCATCGCGATGCGGCCGATCAGTTGCCTGCTGCTGATCTCCGCGGTCACCGGGTCGCTCGGCGACGCGGGCGCGGTGGCGGCGGCCATGCTGGTCGCGCAGGGGATCGCCAGTCCGGCCCTGGGCCGGCTCGCGGACCGCGTCAGCCAACGACGCGTGCTGCTCACCGCCTGCGCCGCACACGCCGCGGCGATCACCTCGCTCCTGGTCGCGATCCTGCTCGGCGCGCCCCTGTGGCTGCTGGTCGTGGCGGCGGCGGCCACCGGGTGCGCCTCGGTGTCGTTCACGTCGTTCATGCGCGCCCGCTGGACGCGGATGGTCGAGCACGGCCTCCTGCGCACCGCCTTCGCCCTCGAATCCGTCCTCGACGAGACGATCTTCCTGCTCGGCCCGCTCCTGGTCACCGCGCTCGCCGCCACGGCGCACCCGGCGGCCGGGCTGGTCGCGTGCGCGGTGCTGACCACGGCCGGGTCCGTGGTGGTCGCGCTGCACCGCCGGTCCGAACCCGTGCCGGCGCCCACCACTGAACGGCCGCCGCGCGCGATCGGCGTCCCCGGCGTGCGGGTGCTGATGGTCGCCTACGCGGGCATGGGCTTCCAGCTCGGCGCGGTCGACGTCGCGCTGGTCGCGTTCGCCCGCGAGTGGTCGATGCCCGCGCTGGGCGGCGTGTTCCTGTCCCTGACGGCGGTCGGCAGCCTGGTCGCCGGCGTGGTCTTCGGGGCGGTGGACGCGAAACTGCCGCCCAGGAGGCTGTTGTCGGTCACGACCTGGGTGCTGGCGCTGGGCGCGGTCCCCTTGGCGTTCGCCGGCTCCCCGCTCACGATGGGCCTGTTCGCGGCGCTGGCCGGTCTCGCCATCGCGCCCGCCCTCATCACCGGCAGCACGCTGCTGGAGTCGTTGGCCCCCAGGGGTTCGCTCTCCGAGGGGTTCTCCTGGCTGACCAGCGCGGGCGCGGTGGGCATCGCCGCGGGCACGGCCGTGGGCGGGCGGTTGGCCGACGGCGGGTTCGCGGGATCGGCGTGGGTGGCCGTCGGCGGCGGCGCGCTCGCCCTCGTGCTCAGCCTCGGCGGGCAGGCGGCCCTGCGCCCGCGCCAAGAAACGACAGCACAGTGAGGAGTGCAGCATGAGCACAACGGGCTTACCGGTGCCGCGCCTGTCGTTCGACGAGTTCACCGCCTTCGGGCGGGAGGCGTTGATCCGGGCCGACGTCCCGGTGGTGATCACCCTGCCGGACGGCGTTCAGGGCCTGGGCCGCGACGGCGTGGCCAAGCGGCTCGGCGCCATGCGCGTCACCCTGTTCACCGAACCCAGCGACAAGCGGAACTCCCGCCGCTGGACCACCCGCGAGATCGAGCTGCGCGAGTTCTTCGCGGACGAGCGCTACCAGAACGACCCCGCCACGTGGAACCGGATCGTCTCCAACATCCGCAACAGCCCCGAGGACGTCAACGCCATCCTCGGCTTCGACGCCGCCGAGCTGTTCGACTACCAGCGCTCCCTCAACGCCGCCAACCTGTGGATCAGCCACAAGGGCGTGTTCACCCAGAGCCACTTCGACGAGCTGGAGAACTTCAACATCGCGCTGGAGGGCCGCAAGCGGTTCGTGCTCGCGCCACCCGGGTCGTTCGACTACTACCCGCGGTCCATCCGGCGCGGCTTCGGCGACAAGTCCCGGGCGCCCGACTTCGACGACGTGGACGCCCGCCGCTTCCCCCGGCTGGCCGCCAAGCTCGCCCGGCGCCGCGAGGTCGTCCTCGAACCCGGCCAGATGCTGTACCTGCCGCTGGGCTGGTGGCACCAGGCGGAGTCGTTGGAGGACATGAACATCAACATGAACTTCTGGCTGCGCGACCCGAAGATCTTCCGCCGACCGTACGTGCTGGGCGTGGCGATCTACACGGCCGTCTACCGCAAGCTCAAGGGCGTCTACAACTACCAGCCCGCCGAGGGCGTCAAATGAGGGACATCGCCCCGACCCACCGCCACCGCAACAACGACAAGGCCATCGGCGTCGGCAACGCGTTCTGGGACATGTCCGAGCGCAACGGCCTGGCTGGCATCGTCGCCGAGCTGGACGAGGGCGTCCTGCGCACCGCCGACGGGCACGAGTTCGTCAACTTCACCTGCTGCTCCTACCTCGACCTGGACTCGCACCCGGCGGTGGTCGAGGGCGCGGTGGCCGCGCTGCGCCGCTTCGGCGTGCTGGACCACTGCATCCCGCGCAGCCGCGTGCAGATCCCGGCGCTGCTGGAGCTGGAGGCGTCGCTGGGGGAGCTGTTCGGCGCGGACGTGGTCAGCGCGATCTCCGCCGGCGTGGCCAGCGCGGGCCTGCTGCCGCTGATCGCGTCGGGCCACCTGGGCAACGGGGTCCGGCCGCTGATGGTGTTCGACAAGAATTGCCACGTGTCGATGGCCGGCGCGAAACCGTCGTGCGCCGACGAGACCGAGGTCGTGAACTGCGACCACCACGACGTCGGCTTCCTGGAAGACATGTGCAAGCAGTACCGGCGGGTCTGCTACGTCGTGGACGGCTCCGACAGCCTCGGCGGGTACGCGCCCGTGCTCGAACTGGCCGAGTTGCAGGAGAAGTACGGCCTGCTCGTCTACTACGACGACTCGCACTCGATCTCGGCCTACGGGGAGCGCGGCATCGGGTACGTGCGCACGCACAGTCCGGTGCTGGACGAGCGGACGATCACCGTGGCGACGCTGAACAAGGCGTTCGGCACCAGCGGCGCGGCGATCATGCTGGACGGCTACCCGAAGCGGGTGCTGCGGATCGTGGAACGGTTCGCCGGCGCGTTGAGCTACTCGCAGCCGATGAACACCGCCGCCGTCGGCGCTTCCCTGGCCTCCGCGGAGATCCACCGCACCCCGGAGCTGGGGCTGTTGCAGAAACGCCTGTACGCCAACATCGAGCTGTTCGACTCGCTGCTGGCCTCGGAGCAGTCCGGGTCCACGTACCCGATCCGGGTCGTGCCGGTGAGCGACGAGGCGGTGGTGGCGGCCGGCCGACGGGTGTTCGAGGCCGGGTTCTACGTGTCGCCGGTGTTCTTCCCGATCGTCGCGCGCGGCACCGCCGGGTTGCGGGTGATGCTGCGCGCCGGCCAGACCGAGGAGCAGATCCGCGCGCTCTGCGCGGTGCTGGGGGAGGCGACCGCGGCATGAGAGCCACCCCGCGCAGCATCCTCTACACGCCCGCGCTGTCCCTGGACCGCCTGGTGAAGGCCTGGTCGTACGACGCCGACGTGCACCTGATCGACCTGGAGGACGGCGTCCCCGGGCCGGACAAACCCGCCGCCCGCACCGTCTGCCGCGCCGCGCTGGAGAAAGCGCCCGAACCGCGGAACATCGCCGTGCGGATCAACCAGCTCGGCACGATCGAGGCCGTCCGCGACGTGCTCGCGCTCACCGAGTCGCCGGTGCCGCCGGGCATCGTCATGATGACGATGGTGGACTCGGCGGCGGAAGTGGTGCTGCTCAAGGACATGCTCGCGTCCGCCGGCACCCGGCCCGAGGTCTACGTGACCGTGGAGACCCCCGCCGCCGTCGCCCACGTGGACGCGATCGCCGAGGCGGCGGACGGCCTGGTGCTCGGCTCCGCCGACCTGGCCGCGACGCTGGGCGTCGAGATCACGTGGGCGGGCATGCTGGCCGCGCGGCAGGCGATGGCGCTGGCGTGCGCCCGCCACGGGACGGCGTGCATCGACACCGCCAACTTCCGGCTCGCCGAACCGGACGTGCTGGCCGACGAGGTCGAGCGGATCCGCGCGCTCGGGTTCCACGGCAAGGCGACCGTGCACCCCGGCGAGCTGGCCGCCATCAACGCCGCCCTGCGCCCCGACCCGGACCGGTTGGCGCACGCCCGCCGCGTCACCGAGGCCGTCCGGGCGGCGGACGGCGGGATCGCCGTGCTGGACGGCAGCATGGTCGGCCCGCCGTTCGCCCGGCTGGCCCGCGACACCGTGGCCGCCCACGACGCCTGGACCGCGCGGTTCGGCGCGGGAGGTGCCCGATGACCCGCGTGGCCGTGATCGGGACCGGCGCGATCGGCCGGGACCTGGTCGGCAAGGTGCACCGCTCACCCGTCCTGGACTGCGCGCTGGTCGCCGGCCGCGACCCGCACTCCGAAGGGCTCGCCCACGCCGCCCGGCTCGGTTGCGCCACCTCCGCCGAGGGCATCGACGCCGTCCTCGCAGCCGGGCCGTTCCCGATCGTCTTCGACGCCACCAACGCCCTGTCCCACAAGGAACACTGGCGGCTCCTCCAAGACACGGACACCCTGCTCATCGACCTCACGCCGAGCCGCGTCGGTGACATGGTCGTCCCCACGGTCACCGGCACCCGGGCCCCGACCGCCCGCGACGTCAGCCTGATCAGTTGCGGCGGCCAGGCGTCGATCCCGATCGCGCACGCGCTCGCGGGCCGGTTCTCCGTGTCCTACCTGGAAGTCGTGTCCACGGTCGCGAGCCGCATCGCGGGCCGGGCGACCCGGCTCAACCTGGACGAGTACGTGGCCACCACGCAAGCCGCGCTCACCGCGTTCTCCGGCGTCCGCGACACCAAGGCGATCCTCAACATCAGTCCGGCGGTCCCGCCGGCCACCTTCCGCACAGCCGTCCACGCCGTCATCCCGGACGCGTCCGCCGACGACGTCCGCGCCGTGGTCGCCGAAGCCGCCGAACAGGTCCGGGCCTTCGCGCCCGGCTACCAGGTGCGGGCGTGCGAGGTGACCGGCGACCGGGTCGTGGTGTCGCTGGAGGTCGCGGCGGACAGCGACGTGCTGCCCCGGTACGCCGGCAACCTCGACATCATCAACTCGGCCGCCATCCTGGTCGCCGAGCAGCACGCGGCACGACTGGCGGTGGTGGGCGGATGAACGCGATCACCATCCACGACCCGACCCTGCGCGACGGGCAGCACGCGGTGCGGCACCGGTTGAGCGCGTCGGCCCTGCGCGGGTACGCGGAGGCGGCCGACGCGGCGGGCGTCCCGGTGGTCGAGGTGGGGCACGGCAACGGGCTCGGGGCGTCCTCGCTCCAGGTGGGCCGGGCGGCCGTGAGCGACGACGTGATGCTCTCGACCGTGCGGGAAGCGTTGCGGCACAGCCGGATGGCCGTGTTCATGCTGCCCGGCTGGGGCACGTCCGACGACCTGCGCAAGGCCCTCGCCCACGGCGCGGACGTGGTCCGCATCGGCGTGCACTGCACGGAGACCTCGCTCGCCGAACGCCACCTGGAGTTCCTGGCGGGGGAGGGCGCGGAAGCGCACTGCGTGCTGATGATGAGCCACATGGCCACGCCCGCCGAACTGGCCGAGCACGCCGCCACGGCGGTCGGGTACGGCGCTCGCGGCGTCGGCATCATGGACTCCGCGGGCCACTTCCTGCCGCGCGACGTCGGCGAGCGCATCGGGGCGATCGCCGCGGCCGTGGACGTGCCGGTCATCTTCCACGGCCACAACAACCTCGGCATGGCCGTGGCGAACTCGGTGGCCGCCGCCGAGGCCGGCGCGACGGTCGTCGACGCCTGCGCCCGGGGGTTCGGCGCGGGTGCCGGGAACACGCAGCTGGAGGTCCTGGTGCCGGTGTTGGAGCGCACCGGGTTCGCCACCGGCATCGACCTGTACGCGCTGCTGGACGCGGCCGAGTACGCCGAGCGCGAGCTGATGCCCGCGCCGCCGGTGACCGGGTCGTTGAGCATCGTCAGCGGCCTGGCCGGGGTGTTCTCGGGGTTCAAGCACCCCGTGCTGGAGGCGTCCGGGCGGGCCGGCGTGGACCCGCGGGACGTGTTCTTCGAATTGGGCCGCCGGCAGGCGATCGCGGGTCAGGAGGACCTCATCGTGGACGTCGTCGCACACCTGCGGGAGGCCGGCCGATGACCGACCCGGAAGCCCTGGCCCGCGTCGTCGACGCCTTGGCGGAGGCGTTCGCCGACCTGTCCTCCGGCCGCACGCGGTCCCCGTCCCGCACGGTCATCGAGCACGGCCCGCGCCGCCAGCTCCTGACCGGCACGGCGGTGTGGGAGCGGCGCGGCGTGGCCACCGTGAAGATCACCACCATCACCCCGGACAACGCCGACCGCGGCCTGCCGCTGATCCACGGCGTGGTCGTCCTGGTGGACCTGGAGACGGGCCGCGTGACCGCCCAGTTCGACGGGGCCGACCTGACCGCCGTGCGCACCGGCGCCACCGCGGCCCTCGCCACCCGCCTCTGCGCCCCCGAGGACGCCACCGAACTGGCCGTCATCGGCGCCGGCGTCCAGTCCCGCGCACTCCTGGAGGCGATCTCCACCGTCCGCCCCATCACCCACGTCCACGTCCACTCCCGAACCACCCCCGCCGCTTTCGCCGACTGGGCGACCGCCACCCTCGGCCACAAGGTCTCGATCCACCACAACGCGAGATCCGCGGTGGAGGACGCGCCGATCGTCTGCACCGCCACCTCGACCGACGACCGGACGCCCCTCGTCGACGCCTCCTGGATCGCGCCGGGCGCCCACGTCAACATCATCGGCGGCACGCACGAAGACGCCATCGAGGTCGATCCGACCCTCCTGGCGAAGGCTTTCGTCGTCGTGGAACAACGAGAAGCGGCCATCGCCGACGCGGGCGAGGTCCGCGCCGCCCTGGCCACCCACCGGGTCCGCGCCACCGACCTGCACGAGCTGGGTGCCATCACCGGCCGGCCGCCCGACGCCACTTCGGTGTTCCGCAGCGTCGGCATGCCCATCGAGGACACCGCCGCGGCCGCCGCGCTCCTCAGCCCCGACACCGGACCATGAACGACCGCTCGAACACGATCACCACTTCCCCGGTCGACTTCGTGCCCGTGGTCTCGACGGTGACGATCCCGTTGCCCGGCCGGGACTTCGACAGCCGCTTGGCCAGCACCCGGCTGGTCGCGTAGAGCGTGTCCCCGACGAACACCGGCTCCTTCAACCGGACCCGGTCCCACCCCAGGTTCGCCACCGCCCGCGCCGACAACGCCTGCACGGTCATGCCGCCCACCAGGCACAACGTGATGCCGCTGTTGACCAGCACCCGTCCGTACTCGGCCTGCGCCCCGTAGTGGGTGTCGAAGTGCAGCGGGTGCTGGTTCATGGTGAGCAGGGTGAGCCAGGTGTTGTCGGTCTCGGAGATCGTGCGGCCGGGCCAGTGCCGGATCACCATGCCCGGCGCGAAGTCCTCGTAGTCACCGCCGTGCTCCTCGACGAACTCGTTGTCCCCGACGCGGCGCAGCGTCATCGCGCGCTCCTTCCCGAGCGGTCACCCGAACCGTACAGTCGTTGCCTGCCACAGTGGACGGACCGATTCGGGGGACCCGCCCGTGACCAACACCCACCCGTGGTTCGGCACCCACCACCTACCGCCCGCGGCCGACGCCGACACCATCCGGACCTCGCTGAGAACCGCCATCCGCGACACGGGTTGGCCGTACCAACCCCTGCTCCCCGCAGCCCCGATCGTCATCCCCCGCGGCTCCTACGCCGAACTGTTCCGCGCGACAGCCGCCCTCCTGGACCTGATCCGCCGCACGGCCCTGGAAACCGGTCCGACCACCGCGGACCGCCTCGCGGCCTACCGGATGCCCGAGTCCGAGCACGACTTGTTCATGGCGGACCAGTTCCTGGAGGAACGCTACGCGGACTGCGTGACAAGACCGGACATCGTCATCGGCGACCAGGGCCCGCAGTTCCTGGAGTTCAACGTGAGCGGAGCCCTGGGCGGCCCAGTGGAAACCCACTGCCGCCTAGAGGTCTGGCGCAGACTCTACGAAGACACCCACGGCCGCACCCCGTTCGCCCACCGAAGCCCTTTCGCCACCAGAGCCGAGATGTTCCGCCACCTGGCCAACGAGTTGGGCGTGGCACCGAGGATCGCCATCGTGGGCAGCACCCGAGACCAGGGCGTCACCTCAACGCGTTACTTCGACATAGAGGTGGAGTACTTCACCAACCACGGCCTGACAGCCCAATTCTTCGAATCAGAAGAGCTGCACAAGGCCTGGGACTGCCCACCCCACCTCCGCTACCCACTGGGCCTGAGAAACTTCACCATCCCAGACTGGCAAGAACTGTCCATAGACACCACCCCAGTCCAAGCCGCCCTGGACAACGGCTGCCTCCTGGTAGGCACCCAAACATCAACCTTCCTCTCCAGCAAACTGACCATGGGCCGACTATCCGAAGGCCGCCCGTGGATGACCACAGCAGAACGCAACCTGGTAGACCGCTACCTCCCGTGGACGAGAATATTGTCAGAACGCAAAACCACCCGGGAAGACCGCAAAATAGACCTGATCCCCTGGTCCCTGGACCACAAGGACACCCTGGTCCTCAAAGAGGGCCTGGGCATGAGCGGAAAACAAGTCCTCATCGGCAGGGAAACCCCACAATCCACCTGGGAATCCGCCATAACCAAAGCGGCCGCCACGGCAACCAGCATAGTTCAACAATACGTAGAACCCAGATCCTGCAAACTGGCCCTGGTAGCCGACGACATAGACGAGCCCTACGAAACCGAGGTAGCCCCAGTCCTAGGCCCACTACTCTTCGGAGGCCGCCCAGCAGGCATGTTCTCCCGCTTCTTCGGCGACAACCGAACCGGCGTAGTAAGCGTCATGGGCACCAACAGTTCAGACAACTGCGTAGTGACCATCTAACAAACCGCACCCCCCGGCGCGCAGCGCCCAACGGGCCTGGTGAGGTCACACCCCAACCCGGGCTTCTTGCTTGTGTCATCTCCGTATGGCCTGCCCGAAGGGCTACCACACTTTTGGTCGGGTGCAG
>NZ_JBEZBW010000126.1:0-21822 GCF_040647305.1 Saccharothrix sp. NPDC042600
CAAAACTTTTTGGCCCGACCCCCGAAAAGTGTGGTAGCCCTTCGGGCAGGTCATACGGTGGGGAACACGAAGGCCCCTTGTGGCTGGGAGCCCGACCAAAAGCACGCCGCTGCGCGGCGAAAAGCGCCGCGCTGCGCGCGGGGAAGCGTCGGGTCAGCCGGTGAGGGGGATGGTGAACTTCGGGGCCGCTCCCCCGGTGCTCGACACGGTCGTCGTCGCCTCCACCGGCGTTCCCGACGACCCGTGCGTGATGCGGTGCACCACCAGCACCGGCTCGTCTTCCCCGATCCCCAGCGTGTCCGCCTCCGAGCGCGTGGGCAGTCTCGCGTCCAGTTGCACGGTCGCCACGATCGGGTCCAAGCCGGCCGTCCGCAGCAACGGTGTCAGATCCGGGTGCGGCGTGTCGGCACGATCCGAGATGTCGTGGCCCGTCTGCTCTTCGATCACCGTCGCGACGCTGCGTGGCAGCCACTGCTGGTCGATGCTCGTCACCCGCGCCCCGGTGTGGTGGTGGCGCACCCGGTGCACCACCAGGCTGCCGGTGTCCAGGCCGAAGCGGTGCGCGACCTCCGGGCCCGCGGCCGTCCAGCCGGAGAGCACGACCTTCGGGTACGTCGCCCCGTCGGGCAGCATGCGGGGCACCTGCTTCTGCGGCGGGATGGTCGTGCCGCACACCAACGTGCCCAGGCCCTGCTTGGACGTCGCCACGCCCTGGGCGATGAGCACCGCCACCGCCGCGCGGGCCGTCCCCCGGGCCACGCCGAAGCGGTCCATCAGCTCGTGCAGGGTCGGCAGCACGCTGCCCACCGGGTACTCGCCGCGGTCGATCGCCCCGATCAGGTGATCGGCGATCCGCCGGTACTTCACGTCTTCCACCGTGGCCTCCCCAAACCTGTAGTGACGTGAACAGGGCGCACTTACTAACGAACCGTTCGATACTCTGCTATGGTCTGGACCACCTGTCAAGGGTCTGGCTCTGCTAGCGTGCGCGGCACGAGGCGAAAGCGAGGCGGGGCGTGTCAACCGGATCAGCGGCCACCGGTCCCCACGTGCTGCGGCGGATCAACGCCACCGCCGTGCTCAACGCCCTGCGCGACGCCGACGGGCAGACCGCCACCGTCTCCGACCTGGTCGTCGCCACCGGGCTGTCCCGACCGGCCGTCACCCGCGCCCTGACCTCGCTGGCCGAGGCCGGCATCGCCGAGTTCTCCGGCACCACCGAGCACCACATCGGCCGCCCCGCCCAGCGCGCCCGCTTCCGCGCCGAACTGGGCCACGTCGCCGGCATCGACATCGGACCGCACAAGGTCCTGGTCATGGTCGCCGACCTGGCCGGCACGGTCCTGGCCCAGCGCCAGGCCGCCACCCCCGCCGGGCACACCGGCGACGGCATGGTCCGCCTGCTGCGCGCCACCCTCACCGACGTCGCCGCCGAAGCCGGCATCACCCCCACCGACCTGTGGTCGGTCGCCGTCGGCACCCCCGGCATCGTCGACCACGAGCGCGGCGAGGTCGTGCTCGCGCCGAGCATCCCCGGCTGGTCCAGCCTGCCGATCATCGCCGAGCTGCGGGACTGGCTGGGCTGCCCGGTCGCCATCGAGAACGACGTCAACCTCGCCGTCGTCGCCGAGCGCTGGCGCGGCGACGACGGGGACAACCTGCTGTTCGTGCAGTGGGGCGAACGCATCGGCACGGGCATGGTCATCGACGACAAGCCCTACCGCGGCGCGTCCTCGGCGGCCGGCGAACTCGGGTTCATCGACCTGGTCACCGACCTGGACGACGAGCCCAAACCGCCCGCCGACGGCCTCGGCGCGTTCGAACGGCTCGTCGGCGCGGGCGAGATCCTGCGGCTGGGCATGGCGCGCTGCGACCAGCCGCTGCGCGACCGGCTCGCCGAGACCGGCGACATCGCCGTGCTGTTCGACGCCGCCGCCGCGGGCGACGAGGCCGCCGTGTCCGTCGTGGACACCATCGCGACCCGGTTCGCACGCGGCCTGGCCGTGCAGCTGCTGATCATGGACCCGCGCTGCGTCATCGTCGGCGGCGGCGTGTCCCGAGCGGGTGACGTGCTGTTCGACGCCGTCCGCAAGCGCCTGGGCCGGCAACTGCTCGTGCCCGCCGACCTGCGCGTCTCCGCCCTCGGCGTGAACAACGTGGCGCTGGGCGCGGTGCGGATGGCGCTCGACGCGGTCGAGGAGCGGTTGACCGCGCTGCTCTAGCGGTGGAGGGTGATCACGTGGGAGCTGCCGAAGAACGCGACGGCGTCGCGCTGACCAACCTCGACCAGCCGCTGTTCGCGGACGCCGGGGCCACCAAGCGCGACCTCGTGGACTACCTGGACGCCGTGCGCGACCGCATCCTGCCCGGGTTGGCCGGCCGGCCCCTGTCGGTGGTCCGGGTGCTGCGCGGCCAGGACCCGTTCATGCAGAAGAACCTGCCCAAGTACACGCCGGACTGGGTGCGCTCGGTGGAGGTGTGGGCCGAAGCGTCGCGGCGGTCGATCCGCTACGCGCTGTGCGACGACCGCCGGACCCTGCTGTGGTTCGCCAACCAGCGCGCCATCGAGTACCACGTGCCCCTGCACGACGCCGAGGAACGCCGCACGCCGCACCACATGGTCCTCGACCTCGACCCGCCCGAGGGCGAGGACTTCGGCCACGTCGCCGCCGCCGCCCGCCTCGTGCGCCAAGCCCTCGCCGACTGCGGCCTGACCGGCGCGGTGAAGACCAGCGGCGCCAAGGGCCTGCACGTCTTCGTCCCGATCGACGCCACCGACGACGACGCGGCGGCGGCCACCCGGGCCCTGGCCGCCCGCGCCGAACGCCTGGACCCGGACCTGGCCACCACCGCGTACATCCGCGAGGAGCGCGGCGGCAAGGTCTTCCTCGACTCGACCCGCGCGTACGGGGCCACCGTCGTGGCCGCCTACAGCCCCCGCATCCGCCCCGGCACGCCGGTGTCGTTCCCGGTGTCCTGGGACGACCTGGACGACGTGACCCCGCGCGACTTCACCGTCCACACCGCACCGCCCCTGCTGGAGTCCCGCGACCCGTGGGCCGAGGAACTCCCCGCGCCGCAACGGCTCCCGACCGACCTGGTCGAGGAGGGCCACACCATCCCGGTCGCCCGGGTGGTCGCGATGCACGAGGGCAAGCGCCGCAAACGCGCCGCCCAGCAGGAGGGCTGACCCTCAGCCCTCCAACGGCTGCTTCAACTCCGCCGCGCGCTCCTGCCCGTAGGTGGCGACCAGCGTCAGGTCGACGACCTCCTCCACCGTCAGCCCGTCCCGCTCGGCCTGGGACTCGACCATCCGCTGCCCGAGGAACAACAGCGGCAGGTAGTCGAACTTCCACAGCCCGAACTCCTTGTGGAACGGCAGCGTCAACCCGGTCGCCGCGCCGTCGCGCGTGGTGAACTGCGCCCGCGCCGTCTCGCCTTCCACCACGATCGTGCCCAGCTCGACCTTCTCCAGGGTGTCGGCGTCCAGCAGCCCCTTGTCCACGGTCGCGGCGAGGATGTCCGCGGAGGACATGGCCCGCAGGTCCGCCGCGCCGAACTGCGCACGGATGCCGTAGACCAGGACGTGCGTGCTGAAGCCGAGCCGGCCGAGCCGCTCGGGCGTCGCCTTGAGCGCCAGCTCCTTCATCTCGACGTACCAGCTCAGCACCTCGTCGGACACGACCTTCACCGCGGCCTTGCCGTCCTTGGCGCGCAGCGCCGTGCGGTAGTCCTCGAAGGCCTTGCGGACCGCCTCCTGCTCCGCCGCCCGGTCCACCGTCGTGGTCGTGGTGGTGGCCGCGGAGGGGGAGGTGGGCGCGGCCGTGGTGGCCGTGCCGCCGCAGCCGCCGAGGAGCAGCGCGGCGAGGAGGGCCGGGACGACCCGGGTTGATCTGTTCACCGGCGCAGCGTACGTGGCGTCCGCCGCAGGTCAGAGCGGGTTTGCGCGAACCACGAATTCCAGTCTGCACTGAAGTGATGGAATAAATCGAGGAATCCCATTTACCCCGAACGAGCCACAACGAACGTCGCTACCGCCGGGTCCGCGCAGCCCGCAGGCTCATCGTGGCTTTCCCTACACCCTGCGGAGGCAGCCATGTCCCTCAAGCGGACAACCACGGTCGCGGGCGCCCTGTTGCTCGCCGCCGCCTTGCTGAGCCCACCCGGAGCCACGGCGCAGCAACCGGCCACCCTGGCCGTGCCCGACATCTCGCTGGCCAACGTCCAGGCCCACCTGAACAGCCTGCAGACGATCGCCACGAACAACGGCGGCAACCGGGCGCACGGCCGGCCCGGCTACAAGGCGTCGATCGACTTCGTCAAGGCGAAGCTGGACGCGGTCGGGTTCACCACCCAGGTCCAGCAGTTCACCTACAACTCCGCGACCGGCTACAACCTGATCGCGGACTGGCCCGGCGGCGACCCGAACGACGTCCTGATGCTCGGCGGCCACCTGGACAGCGTCAGCGGCGGCCCCGGCATCAACGACAACGGCTCCGGCTCGGCGGGCATCCTGGAGACCGCCCTGACCGTGGCCCGCGAGAACCTCCAGCCGCGCAAGCACCTGCGGTTCGGCTGGTGGGGCGCGGAGGAATTGGGCCTCATCGGCTCCAACCACTACGTGAACAACCTGCCGGCGACGGAGAAGTCGAAGATCAAGGCCTACCTGAACTTCGACATGATCGGTTCCCCGAACGCGGGTTACATGGTCTACAGCGCCTCCGGCCAGCCCACCGGCTCGCTCGCGCTCCAGCAGACCCTGGAGGCGGCGTTCGTCGGCAAGGTGGCCACCGAGCTGACCTCGGTCGGCGGCCGGTCCGACCACGCGGCGTTCGCGCGGGCGGGCATCCCGATCGGCGGCCTGTTCACCGGCGCGGAGGTCACCATGACCGCCGCCCAGGCGCAGAAGTGGGGCGGCCAGGCCGGCGTCGCCTTCGACCGCTGCTACCACCGCTCGTGCGACACGACGAGCAACATCAACGCCACGGCCCTGGACCGGATGAGCGACGCCATCGCCTACGCCCTGTGGACCCTGGCCGGCACCGGCACCCCGCCGGGCCAGAAGTTCGAGAACACCACCCCGCTGACCCTGCCCGACCTGGCCACCGTGGAGTCCTCGATCACCGTCTCGGGCGTCACCGGCAACGCGCCGTCGGCGCTGGGCGTGGGCGTGAACATCACCCACACCTACCGCGGCGACCTGGTGATCGACCTGGTCGCGCCGGACGGCACGGCGTTCCGGCTCAAGTCGTCCAGCAGCGACAGCGGCGACAACATCAACACGACCTACACGGTCAACGCCTCGGGCGAGGTGGCCAACGGCACCTGGAAACTGCGCATCCAGGACGTGGCCGCGCAGGACGTGGGCCGGCTGAACAGCTGGTTCCTGCAGTTCTGACCGAAGAACGGCCCGGGTCCGTCATTGGCGGACCCGGGCCGTTCCACCGCTCTTACGGGCGCACGTCCTCGACCGGCAGCGGTGCGCCGACCAGGCCCGCCGCCAGCGTGGACCCGTCGGCGGGCTCGATCACCAGGAACGCCCCGCCCCGGCGCACCGAACCGTAGTCGTCCAACGGCAGCGGTTCGGCGGTGCGGAGGGTGACCTGGCCGATCTCGTTGAGCGTCAGCGTGCCCGGCGCGTCCACACTGGACAGCGCCTGCTCGTCGAACCTGGTCCGCAGCTCGGTGACCACCGCCTGGACGGTCCGCGTGCCGTGCTTGACCAGCACCCGGTCCCCCGGCGTCAGCACCTTCTCCGCGAGCCAGCACACCGTGGCGTCGAACTCGTCGGTCACCCGGGGCCGCTCCCCCGCCACGACCAGGTCACCGCGCCCGATGTCCAGGTCGTGCGCCAGCAGCAGCGTCACGGACTGGCCCGCCGCCGCCTCGTCCAGCGGCCCGTCGAACGTGTCGATCTTCTCGACGGTGCTGCGCAGCCCCGACGGCAGGACGGTGACCTCGTCGCCCACCCGGACCGTGCCGGCGGCGACCTGGCCCGCGTACCCGCGGTAGTCGGGGTGCTCGGCCGTGCGCGGCCGGATCACGTACTGCACCGGGAACCGGAACGGCGCGTCGTGCGGGTCCGGCTCCACGGGCACGGTTTCCAGGTGCTCCAACAAGGTCGGCCCGTGGTACCAAGGGGTCTTCGCCGACCGTTCCACCACGTTGTCGCCGACGAGCGCGGACACCGGGATCTCCAGCACCGCCCCCTCCGGGTACCCCAACGCGGCGGCGTGGGCGGTGAACTCCTTGGCGATGTCGGTGAACGTCAGCTCGTCGTAGTCCACGAGGTCGATCTTGTTGACCGCCAGCACCAGCCGCGGCACGCCCAGCAGCGCCAGCACGGCCGCGTGCCGCCGGGTCTGCTCGACCACGCCCTTGCGCGCGTCGACCAGAAGAACACCCAGTTGGGCGGTCGACGCGCCGGTCACCGTGTTCCTCGTGTACTGCACGTGTCCCGGTGTGTCGGCCAGGACGAAGGAGCGCTTCGGGGTGGCGAAGTACCGGTAGGCCACGTCGATCGTGATGCCCTGCTCGCGTTCCGAGCGCAGGCCGTCGACCAACAGCGACAGGTCCGGGGTGGCCAGGCCGCGGTCGGCGCTGGCCCGGTGCACGGCGTCCAGCGTGTCCGCCAGCACCGACTTGGTGTCGTAGAGCAGCCTGCCGACCAGCGTGGACTTCCCGTCGTCCACGCTGCCCGCGGTGGCCAGCCTCAACAGGTCGCTCATGGTTAGAAGTAGCCCTCCCGCTTGCGGTCCTCCATCGCGGCCTCCGACAGCCGGTCGTCGGCCCGGGTGGCGCCGCGCTCGGTCAACCGCGACGCGGCCACCTCCGCGATGACCGCCTCGATGTCCGCCGCGTCCGACTCCACCGCGCCCGTGCACGAACCGTCCCCGACCGTCCGGTACCGCACGGTCTTGGTCACGAGCTGCTCGCCTTCGCGCGGGCCGCCCCACGGGCCTTCGGTCAGCCACATCCCGTCGCGCAGGAAGACCTTGCGCTCGTGGGCGTAGTAGATCGACGGCAGTTCGACCTTCTCGCGCTCGATGTAGCGCCAGACGTCCAGCTCGGTCCAGTTGGAGAGCGGGAAGACGCGGACGTGCTCGCCCGGCTTGTGTCTCCCGTTGTAGAGGTTCCACAGCTCGGGGCGTTGCCGCCGCGGCTCCCACTGGCCGAAGGCGTTGCGCAGGCTGAAAATGCGCTCCTTGGCCCGGGCGCGCTCCTCGTCACGGCGTCCGCCGCCGAAGACCGCGTCGAACCTGTGGTTCGTGATGGCGTCGAGCAGCGGCACCGTCTGCAGCGGGTTGCGGGTGCCGTCCGGGCGTTCGGCCAGGCGGCCGTCGTCGATGTAGTCCTGGACCTTGGCGACCTCCAGGCGCAGGCCGTAGCGGTCCACCATGCGGTCGCGGAAGTCGATGACCTCGTCGAAGTTGTGGCCGGTGTCCACGTGCAGCAGCGGGAACGGCACCGGGGCGGGCCAGAACGCCTTCACCGCCAGGTGCAGCAGCAACGTCGAGTCCTTGCCGCCGGAGAACAGGATCACCGGCCGGTCGAACTCGCCCGCGACCTCGCGGAAGACGTGGATCGCCTCCGATTCGAGACGGTCGGCGGCTTTCATCGCGCGGTGCCGTCGAGCAGGGCGACCATGCGGTCCACGCAGGTCTCGACGGTCAACTCATCCGTCCGGAGGTGCAACTCCGGCTGGATGGGCGTCTCGTACGGGTCGTCGAAACCGGTCAACCCGGTGATCTCACCCTTTTTTGCACGCGCATACAAGCCCTTCACGTCGCGTGTCGCACACACCTCCGGGGTCGCGTCGACAAATACTTCGAGATACCGCAGATCGTGCTCCTCGTGATCCTTTCGAACGGCCTCCCGGGCGGCCCGGTAAGGCGCGATCACCGGCGTGATCACAATGGCCCCGTGACCGGCCAGCAGGCGCGCCACCAGGCCCGTGCGGCGGACGTTCTCGGCCCGGTCGTCCTTGCTGAAGCCCAGCTCGGGGAACAGTTGGCGGCGCACGACGTCCCCGTCCAGCACCTCCACCGGCCGGGTGCCCGCCAACCGCGCGGCCAGCGCCCGGGCCAGCGTCGACTTACCGGAACTGGGCAGTCCGGTCAACCAGATCGTCGCGCCCACAAAGTCCCCCTTCGTATTCCCGAAGCACAGCCGGAAAACCTGCCGAGAACATCGGCCGCAAAGCGCAGGCAGTGGTCTCGGTAAACGGCGACCCGAGGCTAGAGCAGGCTGTCAAGGGGTGTCCACCTGCTGGGCACGTCACCCTTTCGGCGGTAGAGGATGATCGGAGTCCGATGCTCTGATGGGCGCGGCGCCTGGGGGCCCCGAATCCATTCATAAACCGCCGCGAACAACGCTGTCGCGACGGCGCGAAAGCACGCCCTGCCCATTTGCAGCACCCATAAACTTGGGGGAACGCCACATGAGCCTGTTGCACGCCGACGCCACGCACGCGTCGTCGCCGCTGTTCTCCACCACGCTGTCGCTGCCGGACTGCGACGCCACCGGCTGGGTGGTGGTCGACAGCATGGTGGACGGCCTGGCCATGGGCGGCACGCGGATGACCCGGACCGTGGACGCCGTCGAACTGGCCGCCCTCGCCCGCGCCATGACGCACAAGTTGGCGCTGGTGGACCTGCCCATCGGCGGCGCCAAGGCGGGCATCCGCCCCAACGGCCCGGTGCGCGACCGTGAACACCTGATGCGCACGTTCGGCCGGGTGACCCGCCCGCTGCTGCACGGCGGCGTCTACCTGGGCTGCGACCAGGGCACGACCCACCCCGACCGGGACATGTTCTTCGCCGCCGCCGGCTACGACATCGCCACCCGCCCCGGCGCGACCCGCCTGGACGTGGACTGGGCGGAGTTCTGGCGGTCGATGGTGGACATCACCGGCTTCGGCGTCGCCACGGCGGCGTTGGGCGCGATCCGCGCGTCCGGCGCTCGCACGCCGCAACGCGTTGTGCTGCAAGGGTTCGGCACAGTGGGGCGTGGCGTGGCGCAGCACCTGGCCGCGCACGGCCACCAGATCGTCGCCGTGGCCGACATCCTCGGGACGGTGGAGGACCCGGCCGGGCTGCCGGTGGACAAGCTGATCGAGTGCACCAGCACCGACGGCACGATCGACCGGTCGGGCCTGCCGACGTCGGTGCGCGTGCACGACGGCGACCGGGCGTGGCTGAAGGTCGACTCGGACGTGCTGGTGCTGGCGGCGGGCGCGGACGCGATCGACGAGTCGGTGGTGTCGTCCGTGCGGGCGAAGATCGTCGTCGAGGGCGGCAACATGAGCTGCACCAAGCCCGCGCGCCGGATGCTCGGCGAGGCGGGGCTGACCGTGCTGCCGGACGTGGTGGTGAACGTCGGCGGCGCGGCGGTCACCGGGTGCATCATCGCCGGCGTCGCGCCGAGCGGGTTGAACGTGCCGCAGATGTCGGCGTGGTTGCGCGACTGGATCGCGGGGAAGATCAACAAGAACTGCGAGCTGATCGCGGAGCTGAGCGCGTCGGGCAGCGCCGAGCCGGTGGCTGAACTGCTGGCCCAGCGGAACATCGCGTGGTGACCTGGGACCGCCCGGAGGTCCTGGTCGCGCACTCCAAGATGTGGCCGGAGCTGGTGCCCCGGATCGCGGCGGAGATCGAGGTGCGCCAGTCCGACACGATCGCCGACCTCGACCCGGCCGTGCGCGCCGGCGTCGAGGTCCTGGTCGGTTACCAGTTCCCACCGGGCTGCCTGGACCTGCTGCCCAACCTGCGCTGGCTGCACCTGACCGGGACCGGCACGGACCACCTGGCGGCAGCCGGCCTGCGCCCGGGCACCCTCGTCACCAACGCGGCCCGCGTCCCGGTCGAGGCGGTCGCCGAGTACGCGGTGGCCGGACTCTTCATGCTGCTGAAAGATTTAGCTCAGTTAACTGAAAATTTCTCCGTGGTGGGCACGGGCGCGAACCACGCCCTCCGGGGCGACGCCGACCCCGGTGACGTCACGGGCCGGGCCAACGGAACCACGGGGGCAACCGGCGCGGACGACACCACCGGAACCACGCGCCAAGCCGGCGCGGGCGACACCGCCGGAACCACGCGCCAAGCCGGCGCGGGCGGCGCCACCGGAGACGCACGCCAAGCCGGCGCGGCCGACACTGCCGGAACCACCGGCCAAGCTGGCGCGGGCGTCACCGCCGGAGACGCACGCCAAGCCGGCGCGGGCGACACCGCCGGAACCACGCGCCAAGCCGGCGCGGGCGTCACCGCCGGAGCGACGGGCCAAGCAGGCGGGGGCGACTCTGCCGGGGACGTGGGCCGCGCCGCCGGGACCGCGAGCGGGGCCGGGGCTGCCGGCCAGATCAGCCACACGGCCGGCACCGCCGCGGATGCAAGCTGCGCCGCCGGGACCGCGGGCGAGGCCGGCGGTTCGGGACCAGCCGGTGGCGCGGTGCGGGCCATGGGCGCGCGGCCTGCCTGGTACACCGGGCGGGCGGTGATGTTGGATGGCGCTACCGTCTTGGTGCTCGGTGGTGGGCGGATCGGGCGGGCTGTGGTGCGGCGGTTGTCGGCGTTGGGTGCGCGGTGCATCGCGGTGACGCGGAGTGGCCGGAATCAAGTCCCGTTGGCGGTCAAGACGGTGGGTGTGGCAGCGCTGCCGGCCATCGCCAACGAAGTTGATCATGTCGTGGGGTGCCTGCCGGCCACCGATCAGCCACTCGTGGACAAAGCGGTGTTGGCCGCCCTGCCAAGCCACGCAGCGCTCGTCAATGTTGGACGTGCGTCCACAGTGGACGAAGAGGCGCTGTACGAAGCACTGCGGTCAAAGCGGATCAGGGGTGCGTTCCTGGACGTCCACCGCACCGAGCCGCTGCCCGACGACGACCCCGCCTGGTCCGTGCCCAACCTCGTCGTCTCCCCCCACCGCGCTTTCGCCTTCCCCGGCGAACCCGCCGAAGTGGCCCGCACCTTCCTGGACAACCTCGCCGACCTGCGCGCCGGGCGAACGCCCCGTGACGCCGTCAACCTGGGAGAGGAACAGTGACCCTGCGTCCGGAGCCGATGTTCGACGTCGGCGAGGAGGAGTTCCGCGCTTCCGTGCTCGCCGAAGGGCGGCTGCGGGAGGAGGACGTGCCGGTCGTCCTCGGGTCGTTGGAGCGCAGTCGGCAGGTCGTCGCCGACGTCGCCAAGGCGCACAACGACCTCAAGCCCGCCCCGATCGACGCGCCCGTGGTCGTCATCGGCATGTTGCGCACCGGGACGACCCTCCTGCACAACCTCCTCTCCCTCCACCCCGCGCTCCACGGCCCGAAGCTGTGGGAGCTGTCCGACCCGGTCGCGGCGGCCGGTGACCCGGAGACGTACCCGGCCGTGCGGCAGGCGGCGCAGGCTTACGTGGACGACTACAACCGCAAGGCCCCCGACCTGGCGAGCATCCACTACCTGCACGCCGACCGGCCGGACGAGTGCCTGCGGCTGGTGGTGAACACGTTCCACAGCATGGTGCTGGAGATGCGCTACCGCGTCCCGTCCTACGGCGAGTGGCTGCACCGCCAGGACCTGACCGTCCCCTACCAGTGGCACCGGCACCAGCTCGAAGTCCTCATGAGCCGTCGTCTCGGCGAAGACGACGAGCCGCTCACCCCGGTCCTGAAGTGCCCCTTCCACACGTGGTACCTGCCGGAGCTGGTCGCGGCCTACCCGAACGCCCGGTTCGTGCACCTGCACCGCGACCCGGCCGAGGCGATCTCGTCCACCGCCAGCCTGTGCCGCGCGGTGCGCGGGGCGCGCAGCGACGACCTCGACCTGCCCGAGATCGGGGCGTTCTGGCGGCAGCGGATCGTGCCGTTGACCGAGAAGCTCGCCGACGCCCGCGACGACCTGGTGGACCACCGGCCCGTCCTGGACCTGCGGTACCGGGAACTGGTCGCCGACACCGGGGGCACCCTCCGCCGGGTCACCGACTTCCTCGGGCTGCCGCACAGCACCGAGTTCGTCGCGAACGTCGAGAACTACCTCGCCGCCAACGGACAGCGCAGCAAGGGCGTGCACCGCTACAGCACCGACGAGTTCGGCCTGGACGCGGACGACCTGCGCGCCGCCACCTCCGCCTACCGCACGCGCTTCGGCGTCTAGACAGGGAGTCTGCGACATGTCGAGTGAGAACGAGACCCGGGCGCGCGCCCTGGTCGACGCGCACAACCAGACGGTGACCGGCTCGGCGGTGCCGGTCGGCATCCTCACCCCGTTGAGCCTGCCGGGCGACCCGACCGCCGGCGAACTGGTCGTGCGGGGCGCGGTGCTGGGGGCGCGGTTCGTGGCCGAGCACCCCGGCGACTTCTCCATGCGCCAGATCCGGCTGTTCCTGGAGAACGACCAGCGCACCGCCGACGTCGAGCACATGTCGCGCTCGGCGGCGGGCGGGCTGGCCAAGCTGGTGATGCTGGACCAGGTCAGCGCGGTGGTCGGCCAGTGGCACCTGCGGACCAGCCCGGTGGTGGCGGACCTGGCGGAGAAGTTCGGCGTGCCGACGTTCATCGAGAACGGCCACAACACCATCACCGAGGGCCGCCGGAACCTGTTCCGCACCTACTTCTCCATCGCCGACCGCGCGCCGCTGATGGCGAGCTTCGCCGCGGCGCAGGGGTTCAAGCGGGTCGCGGTGGTCGCGGCGGACACCGTGTTCGGGCAGATGCTGGCCGACACGATCTGCGAGGCGCTGGCCGAGGCGATCCCGGACCTGGAGCTGTTCCGCGAGGACTTCGCGCAGGACGGCGTGCAGGACCTCAAGCAGCAACTGCACCGGGCCACCGAGTTCGGGCCGGACCTGCTGGTCAACGCGGGTGTGGTGCGCACCAACTACATGATCATCGAGGCGGGCGCGGAGACCGGGCTGCTGCCGAAGGTGCCGATGATGGTGTGCTTCCCGTTCCCGATGCGGTCGGCGGACTACTGGGGCTTCGCCGGGCAGGCGGGCGCGGGCGTGGTGTGGCCCGCGACCCGGTTCAGCCCGGAGTGGCCCGGCCTGACCTGGACCGGCCGGTGGTTCGTGGACACCTACTACGCCGAGTTCGGCAGCTACCCGCCGGACAACGCGCTCAACGCGTTCACCGACGTGGTGGTGATCGGGCAGGCGGCGGCGCTGGCCGGCGCGCACGACCGCGACGCGCTGCGGCTGGCGCTGGAGACCGGCAGCTTCCGCACGTGGCGCGGCCCGGTGCGGTTCACCCACGACCACCACCAGCCGCCGGAGATCGTGCTCATGCACTACCAGGAGGTCGGTGACGCGGCCGACAAGGCGGTCGTGGTGTGGCCGGCCGACCAGGCGACCGGCGAGTTCAAGCACCCCTCGGTGAAGCGCTGATGGTCGTGGACGTGCTGTGCCGGTGGCTCGCGGGCCTCGGCGCGGATGAGGTGTGCACGGTGCCGGGCGAGGCGTTCCTGCCGCTGCTGGCGCGCGCCCGCGCGCACGGCCTGCACACGGTGACCACGCGGCACGAGGGCGGGGCCGGGTTCATGGCGGTCGCGTCGGCGCGGCTGACCGGCAAGCCCGGCGTGGTGGCGGTGAACCGGTCCCCCGGCTCGACCAACGTGTCCATCGCGGTGGACGCGGCGGCGGCCGACCCGACGCCGCTGGTGGTGCTGGTGGGCGACATCCCCACCGGCGCGGACCGGCGCACCGCGTTCCAGGGCGCGGACCTGGCGGGCATGTTCGGCGCGCTGGCCACGACGTTCACCCTGACCGTGGACGGGTTGGGCGAGCAGTTGGCCAAGGCGGCGGAGGTGCTGGCCGGTCCGGTGCCGCAGCCGGTGGTGCTGCTGGTGCCCGAGGACCTGTGGACCGCCGAGGCCGAGGTCGAGGTGCCGCCGCCGGCGCCCGCGCTGGCCGAGCCGGACCTGGGTGAGCTGCTGCCGGTGCTGACCGACGCGCGGCGCCCGGTGCTGCTGGCGGGCCGGCTGCTGCGGGACCGGCACACCGACGCGACCGCGAACGACCTGCTGTCGGTGCTGGCGCAGAAGGCCGGGCTGCCGGTGCTGGTCGGCAACAAGCAACAGGACCTGCTGGACAACCTGCACCCGAACTACGCCGGCCACCTGCACCTGGGCACACCCAAGGCGGTGCGCGAGCGTTTGGCGCAGGCGGACGTCGTGGTGCTGCTGGGCGAGTTCGCCGACGAGGTCCACATGTCCGGCTGGACCGGGCCGCGCGTGCACGTCGTGGACCGGCAGGCGCCGCGGGACGTGCTGAAGGCCCTGGCCGACGCCGACTGGCCCGCGCCGCGGCCGGAGCGGTCGGCGTGGGTGCGCGGCTGGCACGAGTTGGCCGAGGACCTGGCCGCGCCGAGGCCGAAGCCGTTCGAGGACGGCATCGACTTCACCCACGTGGCCGCCGCGCTGGACGCGGACCTGCCCGACGACGCGGTGGTGACGTTCGACGCGGGCAACTTCTCCAGCTGGATCCACCGCTACGTCCACGCCGGGCCCAGGCGGCTGATGCTGGCGCTGGGCAACGGGGCGATGGGGTTCGGCGTGCCGGCGGCGGTCGCGGCGGCGCACCGCTACCCGCAGCGGACCGTGGTGGCCGTGGTCGGCGACGGCGGCCTGCTGATGACCGGCGACGAGCTGGCCACCGGGCGGGCGCAGGGCCGGTGCCCGATCGTCGTGGTCGCCGACAACGGCGGTTACGGCACCATCGACCAGCACGCCCGCCGCCAGTTCCCCGGCACCTACTGCGGCACCAGCCTGCACACCCCGAACCTGGTCACGTGGGCGGAGGCGTTCGGCATGCCCGGCGAGACCGTGCGCAGCCCGCGCGAGGTGCCCGGCGCGGTGCGGCGGGCGTTGGCGGCCGGACCCGGTGGCTACCTGCTGCACGTGCGCACCAGCCTGCGCGCGGGGCACGCGAACAAGGAGTAGAACGCGATGGAACTACGGGTTGGGGTCGAGGACCTGGCGGCCCTGGTCGGCGCGGAGCACGTGCTCACCGAGGACGTGCCCGCCCGCTACACCCAGGACCTGTGGGGCAGCGACCGGGTCGGGCACGCGTCCGTCGTGGTCAAGCCCGGCACCGCGCGAGAGGTGGCCGCGGTGTTGAAGCTGTGCGACGACCACGACCAGCCGGTGGTGGTGCAGGGCGGCATGACCGGTCTGGTCAGCGGCGCGGTGCCGGGGCCGGAGGAGGTCGTGCTGTCCACGGAGCGGCTGACCGCCGTGTCCCCGGTGGACCTGGCCGGGCGGACCGTCACCGCCGGCGCGGGCGCGACCCTCGCGGACGTGCAGGACCTGGTGGCGCGGCACGGGTTGCTGCTGCCCATCGACCTGGCGTCCAAGGGCAGCGCCACCATCGGCGGGTGCGTGGCGACCAACGCGGGCGGCGTGAACGTGGTCGGGTTCGGCATGACCCGCCAGCACGTGCGGTCGCTGGAGGTCGCGCTGGTCGACGGGCGGGTGCTCACCCTGTCCACCCCGCTGGTCAAGGACAACGCGGGCATGGACCTCAAGCAGTTGTTCATCGGCAGCGAAGGCCTGCTGGGCGTGGTCACCTCGGCCACGCTGGGCCTGAAACCGGGTTCGTTGACCCGAACCGGCGCGTTCTGCGCGGTGGCCGACGTGGACGCGGCGTTGACGCTGCTCAACACGTTGCAGCGCAAGCTGCCCGGCGCGGTGACCGCGTTCGAGGTGATGTGGGAGGACGCCTACCGCACCATCGAACCGAGCGGCATCCGGCTGCCGCTGCCGTTCGGGCACCCGCTGTACGTGCTGGTGGAGTGCCGGGGCGCGGACCCCGACGGGGACGCCGAGCGGCTGGCGTCGGCCGTGGAGGGCTGCGCGGACGTGCTGCTGGACGCGGCCGTGGCGACCAACGCCAAGGAGCTGGAGGCGTTCTGGGCGGCGCGGGAGCGCATACCGGCGGAGATCCTGCGCATGCAACCGCTGTTCGGGTTCGACGTGAGCGTGCCCGCGGGGTCGTTGGAGAAGTGCCTGGACGACATGCGCGCCGAGTTGCGGCTGTCGTGGCCCGCCGTGAAGCTGCTGGTGTTCGGCCACCTCGGTGACGACAACGTGCACATCGCGGTCATCACGGGCGAAACGACCCGGGAGCGGAAACCCGAAGTCGAACACATTGTGTATCGTCTCGTCACCGAAAGTGGTGGTTCGATTTCGGCTGAGCACGGCGTGGGGTTCGAGAAGCGCTCCTACCTGGGGTACACGAGGTCCGCGGAGGAGATCGCCCTCATGGGGCGGCTCAAACAGCTCTTCGACCCCCGCGGGGTGCTCAACCGAGATCGCATGATCCCGTGGGGTGAACGAGGCACATGGCAGAACGAGGCGTCAGCCAGTCGGCAGGGTTAACGAGGCGGCAGGCGATCCCGCTGGCGATCGGGTCGGTGGCGGGGTCGGGGATCCTGTTCCTCCCCTCCGCCGTCTACGCCGAGGCGGGCGGGAACAGCCTGTTGGTGTGGCTGTTGTCCACGGTGGTGTGCCTGCCCATGTTGTTGATGTTCGAGGACATGGTGCGCGCCAACCCCGACGGCGACGGGATCGAGGCGTTCATCCGGGACGGCCTGGGTGGCGTGTTCGGGCGGTGCGTGCCGCTGATGTTCCTGGCGCTGGTCGTGGTCGGCCTGCCGTCGGGGGCGATGGTGGCCGGGCGGTACGTGGCGCAGGCGTTGGGCTCGGGCGCGGTGGTGGCGGTGGTCGCCGCCGCGGCCGTGCTGGTGGCGGCGGTGGCGTCGAACCTGGCCGGGGTGAAGACCTCGGCGCGGGTGCAGAACGCGGGCACCTGGGCGTTGGTGGCGATGGCGGCGGTGCTGATCGTCGCGGCGATCCCGGACGTGTCGTCGGGGTTGCCCGCGGTCACGCCGGACATGTCGTCGCTGGGCGTGCTGCTGCCCGGTGTGGTGCTGGCGTTCTGGGCGTTCGCGGGGTTCGAGAACCTGACGTTCCTGTCCAAGGAGTTCCGCGACCCGCGCAAGGACTTCCTGCCGGTGTCGGCCGCCGCGCTGGGCGTCTACGGGGTCTTCACGATCCTGTTGACGGTGGCGATCGCCGTGCGCATCCCGCGCGCGGAGGTCGACGAGGTGACCGGGCTGCTGCAGTTGGCGCGGACCATCGAGCCCCGGACGCTGGTGGTGCTGGCGGTGACGGTGATCGCGTTCGGCGCGATGGTGCTCAACGCGGTGGCGTGGGTGTGGGGCGTGTCGCGGCTGGTGCAGGGCGCCGGCGAGTCCGGGATCCTGCCCCGCGGGCTGGCCGTGACCACGTCGTCGGGGGTGCCCCGGCGGGCGATCGCCCTGCTGTCCGGGCTGTTCCTCCTCGTCGGCGCGGTGCTGGTGATCTGGCCCGGGGTGGTGGTGGACGCGGTGGCGACCGCTTCGGCGATCTTCATCGTGCTGTACCTGCTGTCGATCGTGTCCTACGCGCGGGTGCGCGGGTTGACCGTGCGGTCGGTGCTGAACCTGGCGCTGCTGCTGGTGCTGGCCGCGAGCCTGGTGCAGTCGGGGTGGCGGTCGCTGTACGCGGTGGTGGTGCTGGCGGTCGCGTTGACCGTGCAGGTGGTGCGGAGCCGGAGGGGTTCCCGGACGGAGAGGTAGGTGTACGGCCGTGGAGTCGATGTTCGTGCGCATCCCGGCGCTGGCCGCCCGGCACGGCGCGATCAACCTGGCGCAGGGCGTCTTCGACCACGGCCCGCCCGCCGAGCTGTTGGCGGCGTTGGCCGCCGTGTCGGCGGATCCCGGCGTGCACCAGTACATGCCGAGCGCGGGGGTGCTCGCGTTGCGGGAGGCGGTGGCGTCGGGGTCCTCGCCGGAGACCGAGGTGACGGTCACGGCCGGGGCGACGGAAGCGTTGCACTGCACCATGGCGGCGTTGCTGTCGGCGGGTGACGAGGCGCTGGTGGTGGAGCCGGCCTACGAGCAGTACGCGCCCGCGATCGTCGCGGCCGGCGGGGTTCCGGTGCCGGTGCGGTTGACGTCGTTGGACGGTTCGTTCGCTTCGCTGTTGGCGGGGGCGGTCACCGCGCGGACCCGGGTCGTGGTGGTGAACAGCCCGTGGAACCCGTTGGGGCGGGTGTTGACCGACGACGAGTGGGACGCGTTGGCGGAGTTGGCTTCCTCGCGCGGGATCGTCGTGGTGTCGGATGAGACCTACGAGCACCTGGTGACGTCCCGTCCGCGCGGGGTGCTGGACGTGGTGACCGATCCCGAGTCGCGGGTGAAGATCTCGTCGGTGTCGAAGTCGTTGGCCGCCACCGGGTGGCGCATCGGGTGGGCGATCGCGGGTCCGGGGTTGACGCGTCGCATCCGGGCGGTGCACCAGTACGTGACCTTCTGTCCGGCGGTGCCGTTGCAGGTGGCGGCGGCTTCCGTGCTGGGTTCGTCCGCTGTGGACGGTGTGACGGGCGCGGTGGCGGCGGGGTTGCACGAGCGGGCCGGGTGGTTCGCGGACGTGCTGAACGGCATCGGGATCGCGACCAAGCCGGCGGCGTCGCCGTTCTACCTGGTGGCGGACGTGGGCGAGGCGGCGTCGGACTGGTGCGACCGGATGGTGCTCGACGGCGGCGTGGCGGCCCTGCCGCTGTCGGTGTTCTACTCCGCCCCGGTGCCGGAGGTGGACCGGATGGTGCGGTTCGCGGTGTGCAAGCGCCGGGAGACCCTGGAGGGAGCCGCGACCCGCCTCGCCGCCCGTCACCAGCCGCGAGCCTGACATCGCACGCCACTCGAACGGGTGACTGCCGGTGTCGTGCCGGGCCCGCCCGGGTAGGTCCGGCCCTCCCCCGCGTTTCGGGTGCGCCCACGCGGCTACCCGATCCCGGACCTAGCGGAGGAGGGGCGATGACGACGGCGACTCGGGGCGTCCGGCGTCCGGTGCGGACGGCGGCCCTGGTGGTGGGTGTGGTGTTCCTGGTGGTCGGGGTGCTGGGGTTCGTGCCGGGGGTGCGGCAGGGGGACCTCGCGTTCGCCGGGCCGCACACCGGGGCGTTGCTGTTCGGCGTGTTCGCCGTGTCCGTGCTGCACAACCTGGTGCACCTGCTGTTCGGCGTGCTGGGCGTGGTGGCGTCGCGGTGGGCGGGGGCGGCGCGGGCGTTCCTGGTCGCGGGCGGGTTCGTCTACCTGCTGCTGTGGGTGTGGGGGTCGGTGGTGCACGAGGGCGGGCCGCTGCCGGTCAACCCCGCGGACAACTGGCTGCACTTCGCGCTGGGCGCGGGCATGGTGCTGCTCGGTGTGGCGACCACGGCGTTCGAGCGCAAGCGCGGCCAGTACCCCGGCCGTGAGCAGCAAGGGGTGTAGGGCCGGGCGCGCGGGGTAGGCCCTGGGGTGTGGACGAATGGGAGGAGTGACGACCCATGCCCAACCCAGGCAGCCACGCCTACGACGTCAAGCGGACCCGGTTGCGGGCCGAGTACGAGGACCGGGGGGTGGCCGACGCCGCCGCCGACCAGGCGGCCAACGACGAACTCCAGCGCGCCTACCCGCCCAACGCGGTGGGTGAACGGGCGGCCGGGCCGCGCGGCGGCGGTGGTGGTGTCGAGGACGACGGCGGGTTGCACGCCCGCAGCGCCGCGTTCAGCGGTCACACGCTGATGCCGGCGCGGTTCTCCCTCGACGGCGAGAACACGTCCCCGCCGCTGCAGTGGGACGAGGTCCCGCCGGGCACCCGCGAGGTGGCCCTGGTGTGCGAGGACCCGGACGCGCCCGGTGGCACGTTCACGCACTGGGTGGTGACCGGCATCCCGGCCGACGTGAACTCCATCGCCGAGGGGTCGCTGCCCCCGGGCGCCGTGGAGGGGCGCAACGGGTTCGGCGAGCGCGGGTGGGGCGGGCCGCGGCCCCCGGTGGGCGACGAGCCGCACCGGTACTTCTTCCGCGTGTACGCCGTGGACCGGCCGCTGGACCTCGGCCCGGAGCCGACGGCGGAGGACGTCCACGCGGCGGTGCGCGGTCACGTGCTCGCCAAGGGCACCCTGGTCGGCCTCTTCGGCCGATGAACCACTTCACGACGTTGGGAGCTTTCCCATGACCAAGAAGGACGACGGCGGCATCCGCACGGGTAAGGAGTCGTCGAAGAGCTTGAAGTACGCGCAGGAGGTGAAGTCGACCTCCGACCGGCCCGAGCGCCCCGGCCGGTCGCTCGCGACGACCAGCCACGACGTGATCAAGCAGTGGGCCGAGCGGCGCGACGCCAAGCCCGCCACCGTGGAGGGCACCGAGCACGGTGACCACCTGGGCGTGCTGCGGCTGGACTTCCCCGGCTACGGCGGCGGGTCGCTCAAGCACGTGAGCTGGGACGAGTGGTTCGACACGTTCGACCAGCGCGGACTGAACTTCATCTACCAGGAGGAGACGTCCGACGGGAAGCCGAGCAACTTCTTCCAGTTGGAGAACCCGAACCGCGAAGACGCCTGACCCCTCGCTCTCGGCGGGTGGCCCCTCGGATCGGGCCACCCGCCGTTGTCGTGCTCAGGCGGCGGCGGGGTCCATCCAGAAGACCTCCCACTGGTGGCCGTCCAGGTCGGTGAAGCCGCGGCCGTACATGAAGCCGTGGTCCTGGGTCTCGCCGTCCCGGCCGCCGGCGGCGACGGCCTTGTCCACCAGGGAGTCCACCTCGTCGCGGCTGTCCACGCCGAGGGCGAGGACGGCCTCGGCGGTGGTGGCGGTGTCGGCGACCTCGCGCTTGCTGGTGGTCTTGAAGAACTCGTGGCTGATCAGCATCGCGTAGACGTCGTCGCCGAAGACGATGCAGGTCGAGTCCTCGCTGGTGAACTTCGGGTTGTGCCGGAAGCCCAGGGCCTCGAAGAACGCGATCGACTTGGCCTGGTCGGCGATCGGCAGGTTCACGAAGATCTTGACGGACATCGGAGCTACCCCCATCGATACCACGGGACACTGGTGTGTCCTCGGGAGACTTGTGTGTCCGACGGACACTGGGTGTACGGTAGACACAGATCGACAACGGGCGCAAGTCCCGCTTCTCGGAGAGTTGGTGGCGGAGTTGGCCGAGCACGTGGACCTGCTGTGGGAGCCGCGCGGGAGGGGCACCCGGCCGCAACGCCAGGCGCTCACGGTGGACCGCATCGCCGAGGCCGCGATCGAGGTCGCCGACGCCGAGGGCATGGCGGCGGTGTCGATGCAGCACGTCGCGGCGCGCCTGGACGTCACGAAGATGGCGCTGTACCGGCACGTGGCGAGCAAGGCGGAGCTGGTGGCGGTGATGATCGAGTCCGCGGTGGGCGAGCCGCCGGACCTGAGCACCGTGCCGGGTGGTTGGCGGCCGAGGCTCGTGCGCTGGGCGGACCTGATGCGCGAGACGTGGCGGCGGCACCCGTGGCTGCCGGCGGCGACCACCGGCGAACGCCCCACCGGCCCGCGCGAGGTGGGGTGGACGGAGTCGGCGGTGGCGGCCCTGGCGGGCACGCCGCTGACCGGCGGCGAGCGGATGGACGCGGTCTTCCTGATCAGCGGCCACATCCGCAACACGCAGTCGTCCGCGACGGCCGGCACCCAACCGTGGACGACGGACAAGTCCCTGCGCGAGGTCCTGCACCGCCACCGCGACCGCTTCCCGGCCCTGTTCGAAGCCGCGACCTCGCCGGGCGCGACGCCGAACGACAACGGCTGGACCTTCGGCCTGACCCGCATCCTCGACGGCCTGGCCACCCTGATCGACTCCCGCGACCAGCCACCCAGCGACGAGTGACCGCTCGGACGGGCACGGCCGGCGAGGACTGAGCGCGCAGGGCCTGGTGCATCAGCCCTTTGTGGTGCACACCCCACCCGACCGGGTGACTGAGCACGATCCGTTCCGCCCGTTCGCCCTCCCGGGCGGC
>NZ_JBEZBW010000127.1:0-21759 GCF_040647305.1 Saccharothrix sp. NPDC042600
CCCCGCCCGCCGCCGCCCGGCCCACCGCCGCTGCCCGGCCCGCCGCCGCCCGGCCGGCCACAATCGCGCCGCCCACCGCAGCTCTGCCCGCCCCAACCCGGCCGGCGGGCGTGCGGTCGGTGCCGCGGTGGCTTGTAGCGTGGGGCAATGCTGCTCGCGTGGGCGATTGCCGCCGTCGGGTTGGCCTACGTGGTGGCCGGGGTGGTGGGGCGGCGGGTGCAGCCGCGGAATCGGGTTGGCGTCCTGATGGTGCTCGTCGGGTTCGCCTGGGTGCTCGACTACGTCGTCCCCCGCGAGGCGTTCTTCGGGCTCTTCGTGCTCTCCAAGGTGTGGCCCGCCCTGCTCGCCCACCTCGTCACCGCCTTCCCCACCGGCCGGCTGCGGACGGTCCCCCGGCGGCTGGTGGTGGGAGCCGCCTACGGGTTCACGGTGGCGTTGTGCGCCGCCATCCGGTCGTCGTGCGCGGCGTGGGCGAAGGTTCTCGTGGAGGCCGAGACGCCCCTGACCGTCCTCTTCGGGGTCGCGGTGCTCGGGCTCCAGGTGCACCGGTGGCGCAACAGCAGCCTGGCGCAGCGGCGGACGTTGACCTCGATGTTGGGCGCGTCGAGCGTCGCCGTCGTCGTCTACGCGGCGTGGGACCCGATGGAGCGGTCCGGGTTCGACCCGCCGGTGGTGACGTTGATGCTGGCGCTGGTGGGCGTCCCCGCCGCGTACGTGGGCGGGCTGGTGCGGCGGCGGATGGACCGGGGTGGGGTGGCCGACCTGGTCGTCCGGCTCGGTGGCGGGCGGGGCGGCGGTGTGCAGGAGGCGTTGGCCGCCTCCCTCAAGGACCCCGGCCTCCGGGTCGGGTACTGGATGGCGGCCCAGCAGCAGTACGTGGACGCGTCCGGGGCCGTGGTCGTCGGCGGCGAGGGCGTGACGCACACGCGGGTGGACGTCGGCGGCGAGCCGGTCGCCGTGTTGCTGCACGATCCCGGGCTCGACCTGGAGCTGGTGGACGCGGCCTGCGCGGCGGTCGGGCTGGCGCTGGAGAACGAGCGGCTGACGGCGGAGCTGCGGGCGCGGGTGCGGCAGTTGGCCGAGTCGCGCGGGAAGCTGGTGCTGGCGGCGGACACCGAGCGCCGCCGGCTGGAGCGCGACCTGCACGACGGGGTGCAGCAGCGGTTGCTGTCGGTCGCGATGACGTTGGGGCTGGCCGAGGTCAACGGCGCGCGCGAGCTGGTCGGCGAGGCCAAGGCCGCGGTGCTCGCGACCATCGAGGACGTGCGCGCGGTGTGCCACGGGGTCTACCCGCCCCTGCTGGCCGAACGCGGGCTGCGCGGGGCGGTCCGGGAGCTGACCGCGTTGGGCGCGGTGGAGGTGGACCTCGACTACGCGGTGGACTCCCCGCTGCCGGCGGTCGTGGAGACGACGGCCTACTACGTGGTGGCCGAGGCGCTGGCGAACGTCAGCAAGCACGCCGAGGCCGCGGTGGTGCGTGTCAGGATCGTGTCCCGGGCCGGGGAGCTGGTGGTCCGGGTGGACGACGACGGGTGTGGTGGGGCTTCGGCCCTGGAGGGGTCCGGGTTGCGCGGGTTGGCGGAGCGGGTGGAAGCGGTCGGGGGGACGATGGAGGTCGTCAGTCCGGTGGGGGCGGGGACGAGCGTGCGGGTGGTGCTGCCGTGCGGGTCGTGATCGCCGAGGACTCGACGTTGCTGCGGGAGGGCTTGGCGCGGCTGCTCGCCGAGGCCGGCTTCGACGTGGTGGCGGCGGTGGAGGACGCGGAGTCGTTGGTCGCCGCGGTGGGCAGGCACCTGCCCGACGTGGCCATCGTGGACATCCGCATGCCGCCCACCCACACCGACGAGGGGCTGCGCGCGGCGGTGCTGTTGCGCCGGCGCCACCCCGGGGTGGGCGTGCTGGTGCTGTCGCAGTACGTGCGGGTCAGCTACGCGGCCGAGCTGCTCGACGCGGGCGCGGACGGCGTCGGCTACCTGCTCAAGGACCGGGTGTCCGACCTCGCCGAGTTCGCGGCGGTGATCCGGCGGGTGGGCGGCGGCGGGTCGGGGTTCGACCCGCAGGTGGTGGCCCAGATGCTGACCCGGCGGCGCGGCGACCGGGACGACCGGCTGACCGACCGCGAACGGGCCGTGCTGGCGCTGATGGCCGAGGGCCGGACCAACCAGGCCATCGCCGAGCGGCTGTTCATCGCCGAACGGACCGTGGAGAAGCACTGCACCAGCATCTTCGCCAAGCTGGACCTGTCGGCGAGCCCGCACGACCACCGGCGCGTGCTGGCGGTGCTGCGCTACCTCAACGGCTGAGGGGGTGCGGCTAGCCGCACCACGCGGTGGGGGTGGCCGGGTGGTCGCGCGGGTGCACCCTCGCCAGGCTGGTGATCATGTTGCAGCAGGGGCGGGTTAGGGCTTCTTATCGCACGGATCTGGTCACCGTGCTGTTGGGCACCTGGTTCTCACTGGGGTTGTTCCTCGACGCCTGGGCGCACTCGAACGTGCCCGAGCTGGAGACGTTCTTCACCCCGTGGCACGCCGTGTTCTACTCCGGTTTCGCCGCCACCGGCGCCTGGATCCTGTGGCAGGTGTGGCGCAACGTCCAGGCCGGGCGGCGGGGGCTCGCGGCCGTGCCCGAGGGGTACGGGCCGGCCGTGCTGGCGTTGCCGGTGTTCGCCGTGTGCGGTTTCGGCGACTACCTGTGGCACACGTTCATCGGCATCGAGCAGGGCATCGACATCCTGTTCAGCCCCACCCACCTCGGCCTGATCACGTCGATGATCGTCATCCTGACCACGCCGTTGCGGACGGCCTGGGCGGACGGCGGCAGCCCGTCGTTCCTCCGGTTCCTGCCCGCCGGGCTGGCGCTGTCGTTCGCCACGGCCCTGGTGTTGTTGTTCGCCCAGTACGCGGACGCGACGGTGTACGGGCCCGAAGGGATCATCCGGGCGTTCAGCTTCGAGAAGGGGGCCGGCGGGTCGGGCGGGGCGACGCGGTTGGCGGCCTCGATCACCGTAACGAACCTGGTGCTGCTCGCGCCGTTGCTGTTGGCGGTGCGGCGGTTCCGCGTGCCGGTGGGCACCGCGACCCTGTTGCAGGTCGTGGTGATGCTGTTGAGCACCGCGGTCGCGAACTACGAGAACCTGGAGATCGCGGCGGCGTTCGTGGTGTCCGGGATCGTGGCGGACGTGTTGCTGTGGAAGCTGCGGCCGTCCGAGGAGCGGTTGCGCGAGTACCGGGTCTTCGCGTTCGCGGTGCCCCTGGTGACGTGGGCGCTGTACTTCGCGGTCGCCGGGGTGTCCGCGGGGCGGATGCCCAGCGTCACCGAGATGTGGACCGGCGCGCCGATCGTCGCCGCCCTGCACGGGCTGCTGCTCGCCGTGGTGCTCGTGCCCACGCGGCGTTCATGAGGACGTTGGTGTGGCTGGTCGTGGTGGTGCTGATGGCGGGCTTCCCCTCGCCCGCCCACGCCCACGCCGGCGGGTTGGCACCGCAGAACCAGCTCAGCCGGGTGGTCGGGATCGAACCTCCCCTCGACGGCGTGTCGGCCCGCATGGTCAACCACGGGTCGCAGTTGGAGATCGGCAACGGGACCGCGCGGGCGCTGACCGTGGGCGATGTCGTTGTGGGGCCGGGGGAAACCAAGCGGTTCCGGGACGAGCGGACCCTGCGGGCGCAGTGGGAGGTGCCGGTCGAGGGGTCGGTGGTGAAGGGGGTCGTGGAGTCCTACCCGCCGCCCAACGTGTGGTTGTGGCTCGCGCTCGTGGTCGGGTTGGGACTCGCGGGCGTCTTGCTGGGGAAGTCGCGACTGGCGTTGGCGGCCGGTGTGGTCGTGGTCGCGGCGGCGCATGTCGTGCACGCCGTGGGCTCGACGCTGGCCGTGACGGGTGGTTCGTTCGTGCCGCTGTTCCTGGGGGCCGCCGGGGTCGGGGTCGTGTGCTGGCCGTTGGCGGTGGTGGCCGTGGTGGCGGCGGCGCGGCGGAAGCCGGCGGCGTCCTTCGTGGCGGCGGTGGTGGGGGCGATGGTCGTGGTGGCCGGCATCCCGGACTTCGACAGCTTCCGCTTCGCGCAGCTGCCGTTCGCCGGACCGGCCCTGCTCGACCGTCTGCTGGTGGCGCTGACGTTGGGCGGGGGAGCGGCGTTGGCCGTGGGTGGGTTTTCGGGGATGCGGAAGGAACTGGCTCGGTGATTCGGGTTCTGCTGGTCGTGTTGGCGTTGGTGGCCGGGTGTTCTTCCGCGCCGGCGGAGGCGCCGAGGGAGCCGGTGGTGTTGCGGCTTTCGGTGGACGAGCCGTCGCCGCAACGGGTGGAGGTCGTGCGGGGGCAGTCGGTCGAGATCACCGTGACGAGCCGGTCGTCGGCCGAGGTCCACGTGCACGGGTTCGACGTCCTCGCGGTCGCCGAGGAGGGCAAGCCCGCGTCGCTGGAGTTCGTCGCCGACCGGACGGGCACGTTCGAGGTCGAGGCCCACCCCGACACCCTGCTGGCCCAGTTGGTGGTGCGGTGACGGTCCTCGCCCACGGGGTGGGGGACCGGCACGACCTGCCGCTGCCGCTCGACCTGGTGCTGCAAGGGGCGGCGGTGGCGTTGTTGGCCTCCTTCCTGGGGTTGGGGGTGTTGTGGACCAAGCCCCGCTTCCGGCCCCAGTCCCGATCCCAGACCAGCATCGGGCGGGTCGCGCCGGGGGACCGGTGGTGGCCGCTGCGGGTGGCGGTGGCGGTCGGGGTGGTCTTCGTCCCGGCCCGGGCCTGGCCGCACCTGGTGTTCGTGCTGGGCTGGGTCGGGGTCGCGGTGCTGTCGATGGCGTTCGGGCCGGTGTGGCGGGCGGTCAACCCGTTGCGGCTGGTGGTCCGGGTGTCGCGGGGGCGCGCGTACCCGGCGTGGTTGGGGTACTGGCCGGCGGCCGGCGGGCTGCTGGTGTTCACGTGGGTCGAGCTGGTCGAGCCCGGGGCGTTGGGCTGGTTCCTCGCGGGGTACGCGCTGGTCGGCGTCGTGGGCGGGCTGGTGTTCGGGGCCGCCTGGTTCGAGCACGCGGACGGGTTCGAGGTGTACTCGTCGTTGCTGGGGCGGCTGTCCCCGTTGCGCGGCAACCCGTTCCGGGCGCTGGCGGCCACGCCGGTCAAGCCGGGCCTGGTGGCGGTGGTGAGCGTGTGCCTGGGGTCCACCGCCTTCGACAGCATCGGGTCCACCCCGTCCTGGGCGCGGTTGGCCGTGGTGCCGGACTGGGTCGGGCTGGTCGCGGCCGTCCTCGTGGTCGCCGGGAGCTACCTGGTCGCCTGCCGGGCGTTCGGGGCGGAGCTGGCGCACTCGCTGGTCCCGATCGTGGCCGGGTACGTGGTGGCGCACTACTTCTCGCTGCTGGTGGTGGAAGGGCAACGGGCGGTGGCGTTGCTGCTGGGCGTGGAGGGGTTCACGCCGAGCGAGGCGCTGGTGGCGCCGGTGGTCGTCGCGTCCGTGCAGATCGGCGCGGTGCTGGCGGGGCACCTGGTGGCGGTGGTGTCGGCGCACGACCGGTCGCTGGCGCTGCTGCCCGCCGAACGGCACCTGACCGGGCAGGTCCCCCTGCTGCTGCTGATGGTCGGGTACACGGCGGGCGGGCTCGCCCTGCTGTTCGCCGGTTAAGGCGTCGCCACAACCGAACCACAACCGGGTCGCCGTAGAACTGCGGACATGACGTTCACGATGAGGCGCGCGGCGCTCGTGCTGGCGGTGGCGCTCGGCGCCGTCGTCCCGGTGACCGCCGCGCACGCCGAGACCTGCACCCCCACCAAGTTCGCCGTCGCGGCGGTGCAAGCCGAGCAGTACGAGGGCGGCGGGACCGGGACGGCCGCGTTCCGGCTCACGGCGTCGGTGCCCGAGGGGTGCACGACCAGCGGCGCGGTCGTGTATCGCACGCACAGCGGCACGGCCACCGTCGGCCAGGACTTCGGTCACGTCGAGGGCACCTGGCAACCCGGCGGCGGCGTCGGCACGGTCGTGTCGGTGCCCGTGCTCGGCGACGGCGGCGCGGAGGACGACGAGTCGTTCTCCCTGGCCCTCTACACGCTGCGTGGCGCGTTCATCGGGGCCGCGACGACCACGTTGCTGGACGACGACGGCAAGGCCGCGCCGCCGCTGGTGATCTCCGTCGTGGACGGCGGGAAGATCTGCTGGGTGCCGGAGACGTGCCAGATCCCGCTGACCCTGTCCACGCCGGCCCGCGCCGGGTTCGCCGTGCGGTACCGGACGCTGGACCTGACGGCGGTGGCGGGGATCGACTACGTGCCGGCCAAGGACCTCAAGCTGACCGTGCCGAAGGGCGCCACCACCGCGACCGTGGCGGTGCAGGTCCTGCCGGACGACGCGGTCGAGGGTGAGGAGGCCTTCGTGCTGGAGGTGTTCGCCACCACCGCCGGCGCCATCGGCGACGGCGTCGAGCAGATCGCGATCAGGCCCGCGCCCTGACCTCCGCCGCCTCGGCCGTCGCGCCGACCCGCTGGTAGAGCCGGATCGCCCGGTCCCAGTGGTCGCGCGCGTCGGCCGGGCGGTCGCGGCGCCGGGCCAGGTCGCCCAGGTCGCGCTCCAGGTTCGCCTCCTCGAACGCGTCGGGCACGCGGGACCGCTCGACGCCCGCCAGGGTCAGCGCGTCCTCCGCCGCCGCGAGGTCCCCGGCCCGCAGGTGGGCGCGGCCCAGCAGGTCCAGCACGGTGGCGACGCCGTGGCGGTCGTCCACCTCGCGGCTGATCTCCAGCGCCTGCGCGAAGAACGGCACGCCGTGGTGGTCGCGGTCCAGGTGGGCGCGGCCGATGTCCACCAGCACCTCCCACTCCAGCCACCGGTCGCCGATGTCGCGGCTCAGGCGCAGGGCCTGGTCGAGGTCGCGCAGGGCGGCCTCGGTGTCGTCCAGCGCCAGGTGCGCCTCGCCCAGGGTGTCCAAGGTCCCGGCCTCCAGTCGTGCGTTGCCCAGCTCGCGGAACGCGGCCAGGGCGGACCGCAGCGGCGCGAGAGCCGCTTCCGGGCGGCCCATCCGGATGTGGGTGTGCCCCAGGTTGCGCCGGGACAGCGCGGCGCCCAGCCGGCTGCCGGCCCGCGTGCAGCAGTCGATCGCCCGGTGGTGCGCGGCGACCGCGTCGTCGAAGCGGCGCAGTTCGGCGTGGGCGTTGGCGAGGTTGTTGTGCACGTGGCCTTCGCCGGCCAGGTCGCCCGTGGCGCGGACGGCGGTCAGCGCCCGGTGGTTGGCCTCGATCGCCGCGTCGAGCCGCCGGGTCATGAAGTGCGCGACCCCCAACGCCCGCCACATCTCCGCCTCCGCCCGCGGGTCGCCGGCCGCCGCCTCGACCGCCACCCGGCACAGCTCCACCCGGTCGTGCCAGTGGCCGGTGGCCTCGGCGAAGCTGGTCAACAGGTAGGTGAGCTGCCAGGCGGCGGTCGGGTCGCGGTCGCGGGCGAACCGCACGACCGGCAGCAGGTTGTCGCGCTCGGCCTCCAGGAACGCCAGCGCCTCGCGGCGGTCGGGGGCGAACGGCGCTCTCGGCGGCGGGAACCGCAGGGTCGGCTTCACCAGGTCGCGGTCCGGGTTGACCAGCTCGTTGGCCTCGTGCGCCACGAACAGGTACCAGTCCAGCAGGCGGGCGGCGACCTCCGGTTCGTCGTCGTCGGCCAGGCGTTTGCGGGCGTACTCGCCGACCAGGTCGTGGAAGCGGAACCGGTCCGGGCCCACCTCCGTCACCAGGTGCGCGGCGGTGAGCCGGTCCAGGTCCGTGGTGTCCACATCGGACAGCGCGGCGGCCAGGGCGGTGCTGAACGTCGGTCCCGGGGCGATGCCCGACCGGCGGAACAGGCGCGCCGACGTGGCGTCCAACGGGGCGCAGGCGCTGGCGAGCACCGTCTCCACGGTCCGGGAGTCGCCGTCCACGGCCAGGTGGTCCAGGCGGGCGGCGCGCAGTTCGGCGACCAGCGTGGCGATCGGCCGGGTGGGCGTGCCGAGCAGCTTCGCCGCCGCGATCCGCAGGGCCAGCGGCATCCCGCCGCACAGCCGGGCGAGTTCGGCGGTGGCGTCCGGTTCGGCGTCCACGCGCCGGCGGCCCACCACCTTGAGCAGCAGGGTTTTCGAGTCCTCGGCGGTCAGCGAGTCGAGGGCCGCGGTGTGGATGGCGTGCCGGGCCGCGAGCGCCGCCAGCGACCGGCGGCTGGTGACCACCAGCAGGCTCGACCCGCCCGGCACCAGCGGCAGCACGTCCTCCGCCCGGCCCGCGTCGTCCAGCACCACCAGGCACCGCCTGCCGTGCAGCAGCGTCCGGTAGAGCGCGGCCCGCTCCCCCTCGTCGGCCGGGATGCGGTCCTCCGGCACGTCCAGCGCCCGCAGCACGTGGGCCAACGCCTGCGCGCCGGTCAACGCGCGCTCCGGGTCGTGGCCGCGCAGGTCCAGGAACAGCCGGCCGCCGGGGAACCGGTGCGCCACGCGGTGCGCCCACTCCACCGCCAGCGACGTCTTGCCCATGCCCGCCGGACCGGACACGACCACCACCGGCACGTCCGCCGCGTCCAGCTCGGCCAGCACGTCCGCGCGGCCGGTGAAGTGGCCGACGGTCGCGGGCAGCTGCGCGGGCGCGCTCGCCGCGGCCGGGTCCAGGTCGGTGTCCCGGCGCAGGATCGCGGTGTGCAGCTCCACCACCTCGGGGCCGGGGTCCACGCCGAACTCGTCGGCCAGCCGCTCCCGCAGGCGCTGGAAGGAGTCCAGGGCGTCGGTGTGCCGGCCGCAGCGGTACAGGGCCAGCATGTGCAGCCGGGTCAGCCGCTCGTTGAGCGGGTTGTCCGCGAGCAGCCGGGGCAGCTCCACCACCGCGGCCTCGTGCTCGCCGTCGCGGACGGCGTGCTCCCACAGCTCCTCGACGGCCGTCTGGCGCAGGCCGTGCAGGCGCTCGACCTCGCGCTCGCCCCACCCGGTCAGCGGGACGTCGGCGAACGCGTCCCCGCGCCACAGCGCCAGCGCCGCCCGCAACTTGTCGGCGCGACGCTCCCGCCGCCCCGCCGCGAGCAGCTCCTCGAACCGGTGCGCGTCCACCTCCACCGACGCGTCCAGCAGGTAGCCCGGCTCACGGGTGCGCAGCACGTCCGGCAACCCGGACGCGGCCAACGCCTGCCGGATCCGCGCCACGTGGCTGTGCAGCGTCTTGACCGCCGTGCGCGGCGGGTCCTCGCCCCACAGCACGTCCACCAGCCGCGTGAACGGCAACACCTGCCCGGCGTGCAGGGCGAGCACCCCCAGCACGGCCCGCTGCCGCGCCCCGGTCAGCGCCGCCGGACCCGCCGGGCCCTCCGCCCCCACCGGTCCGAGCACGCCGAACCGCGCCACAACCGGCGCGCAGCCGGGTGACAACCCGCCGTCCGTAGACCTCTTCCCGTCACCCGCCACGACAGAAGGGCTCCGCGATGACCACACACCCCCGCACTCGCCTGCCGGGCCTCCGCCGTTACGCCGTTCCGCTGCTCGTCCTGGCCTCCGCCGTGACCACCGTGCCCCTCCAGGCGGTCGCCGAGGAGCCGCGGCCGGTCGTCGTCCAGGACCCCGACAACCTGCCGCCGACGCCCGGACCGGGCTCGTTGCGCGACAACCCGCAGGTCTACGCCATCGCGGAGGACGCCAACCACGCCCTGCGCTACTCCTACGCCGCCGTCGCCGCCGACCTGGCCCACCCGTACGCGGAGGGCACGGTCGAGCACGACCTCCAGACCGGCCTGCGCACGCTGCCCGCCGACCGGCTGGAGCGGATCGTCAAGTCCGCGCACACCGTCGTCAACGCCGACGTCGCCACCCGCACCGCCCAGTTCGGCCGGCACGGCCTGCTGACCCTCGACGAGTTCCGCAAGGTCGGCTTCGACGGGGCGTTCTCCGGCGTCCGCTTCGACGCCGACGCGCTGAAGAAGTCCCTGCTGGAACGCGCGTCCCAGTTGGAGGCGGAGGAGAAGGCGGCCGAGCAGGACGCGCAGCGCCGGGCGTTCGAGCTCAAGCTGGACCTGAGCAAGCTGCCCAAGCTGACCTCGCTGGACTTTCGGGTCGAGCGGGTCAAGTGCGTGGACGAGACCAACCCCGAGTGGCCCGGCGACGACGAGATCGTGGCCGGCGGCCTGCGCGTGGACCACCTGGGCACCACCAAGAAGGTGTCCGAGTGGTTCGTCGGCGACGGCTTCTACGACGGCAAGGCCAAGACCTACGCCGACCCGGGTCGCCTGTTCACCTCCTTCGACCTGACCGCGAGCGGGTCGTGGCCGCGCAGCTTCCTGGCCGTGGTGATGATGGCCGAGCAGGACGGCAGCGGGTTCGCCGCCGCCGTGCAGGCCGCGTGGGCCAAGGTCAAGGACAAGGTCACCCAGGTCATCGCCCACGTCGTCGCCACCGTGCTCACCCCGTACGTGGGCGCGGCCATCGCCGAGGCGCTCGGGCAGCTCGTCGGCTGGCTGGTCGGCGTGTTCGTGGACTGGCTGCTGGAGCTGTTCCAGGACGACCTGTTCGAGGCCCGCACCGCGCACGTGCAGCTGCCCCACCGGTACGAGTTCCTGTTCAACAACCCCGCCCACCTGGGCTGGACCAACCACCGGCTGCCCAGCACGTCGATGTGGTTCACCGGGCACGGCGGCCAGTACAAGGTGAACGTGCACTGGCAGGTCAACTCGTAGCGACGCGGTCCGGAGCCGCGCGGGCACGGTCGGTGGTGGGGTCTTACGGCCCCCTGACCAGCCCGCGCGGTTTCCGGCGTCCGGGTCCACCCTGGGGTTCCACGCTGGGGGCTTCGACGAGGAGGTCGGCCATGACGGACGTCGCTGCGCTGCGCGGCCGGTTCGGCGGTGCGGTGCTCACCCGGCGGGACGAGGGTTTCGAAGCCGCCCGCGCGGTGTTCAACAGCGCCATCGAGACCACGCCCGCGGTCATCGCCCAGTGCCTCAACCCCACGGACGTGGGAGAAGCGCTCGCTTTCGCCCGCGCGCAAGGGCTGCCGGTGGCGGTCCGGAGCGGCGGGCACAGCGTCGCCGGCGCGTCCCTGGTCGAGGACGGGCTGGTGCTCGACCTGCGCCGGATGAACGCCGTGGCCGTCTCCCCGGACGGCCGCACGGCGGTGGTCGGCGGCGGCGCCACGTGGGCCGCGGTGGACCGGGCGTGCCAGGCGCACGGCGTGGCCACCACGGGCGGCCGGGTGTCCACCACCGGCGTCGGCGGGCTCACCCTCGGCGGCGGCTCCGGGTGGCTGGAACGCCGGTTCGGCCTGGCCTGCGACAACCTGCTGTCGGTGGACCTGGTCCTGGCCGACGGCCGCGCGGTCACGGCGAGCGAGACCGAGCGGCCCGAGCTGTTCTGGGCGTTGCACGGCGGTGGCGGCAACTTCGGCGTGGCCACCTCGTTCACCTTCCGCCTGCACCCGCTGCCCGAGTTCTCCTTCGCGCTGGTGCTGCGGCCGGCGTCGCACGGCGAGGAGATGGCCGTGCGGTACCGCGACTTCTGCGCCGACGCGCCCGAGGAGATGGGCGGCGGCCTGCTGTACCTGACCGGGCCGCCGGAGGAGTTCGTGCCGCCCGATCTGGTCGGTCGGCTGTGCTGCGGCGTCCTGGTCACCTGGACCGGCCCCGCCGAGGAGCTGCGGTCCGTCGCCGCGCCCCTGCTCGACCTCGCGCCGGACACCGCCCTGGTCACCGACATCCCGTACGCGGACTTCCAGTGCAGCCTCGACGACCCGCCCGGCTACCGCAACCACTGGTCCGCCGAGTACCTGGCGACGCTGCCGGACGAGGCGGTGCGGCGGTTCTGCGCGGGCGCGGACCACATGCCGTGCCCGTCGCCGTCGCAGCAGGCGTTGCTGCCGTGGGGCGGGGCCGTGGCGCGCGGGACGGAGTGGCCGATGGCCAACCGCGACGTCCCCTGGGTGGTGCACCCGTTCGGGCTGTGGGAGGACCCGGCCGACGACGACCGCGCCCGGCGCTGGGCGCGCGGGCTGCGCGCCGACCTGGCACCGTGGAGCACGGGTGCCACGTACCTGAACTTCATCGGCGACGAAGGCGCGGACCGCGTCGTCGCGGGATTCGGTGCGGCCAACCACGCGCGGCTCGCGGCGGTGAAAGCGGAATTCGACCCGGACAACGTGTTCGACCGGTGGCACAACGTCCTCCCGGCCACCGAGCGTCGCCGCAGCGCGGACACCGTCGGAGCAACGGAGTAGCCCGAGGAGGGGCGCGGCACCGCAACCGCGCGGAGCAACCCCGAATTACCCTCGCGTACGGCAGGCGAAATTCACACGTCCGTTTACCCTTTTCCCGCACACGGATGAACGAGCTTGTTGTCGTGCAGGTCCGCTCACTACCTTGCGGGTGCGACGAATTCACACATCTGTGGAATTCAACCCGGTAGTGAGAGGACCGCATGGACGTTTACGCCGCGGGTCTGCTGTGGGTCGGCGGCGCGGCCGTGATCGCCGCCGTGCTCGCCTTCCTGATCCGCAAGTACGGCGAGGACCAGGGCCGCCCGGACAACAACGAGGCGGCCGGGCAGGTGTTCACGATCGTGGGCGGCCTGCACGCGGTCCTGGTGGCGTTCGTGCTGATCGCCCTGTTCGACGCGGTGAACGCGGCGGACGAGTCGTCGTACAAGGAGGCCGACGGGCTGGTCGCGGCGACCTGGGCGTCCGACGCGCTGTCCAAGGAGACCGGTGACGAGGTCCGCGCGCTGTCCCGCGCCTACGCCATCACCGTGATCAACGAGGAGTGGCCGAAGCTGCGCGAGGGCGTGGACTTCGAGTCCACCGGCTGGTCCCAGCTCGACCGCATCCGCAAGGTCGTCGCCGAGGCGCCGGCGGACGACGAGTGGCAGGTGGACCGCAAGGCCGAGGCGGCCAACCAGCTGTGGCAGGTCTACGAGGCCCGGCAGTCCCGGTTGGACACCGCGGGCGGCGGCGTGAGCACGGTGGTGTGGTTCGTGCTCGTGGTCGGCAGCTTCCTCGCGATCGGCCTGCCGCTGCTGTTCGGCGGGCCGTTGATGCGCACGCACGTCGTCATCGTCGCCACCCTCGCCGCCACCATCACGCTGCTGCTGTACGCGACCTACCAGCTCCAGAACCCGTACGGCGGTGGGGCCGAGCTGGGGCCGGACGCGTTCCAGGCGGCCGTCGAGCGGTTCGGCTGACGCCGTGATCGAGGCCCTGGCCTGCGTGGCCCTCCAGGTCGAAGCGGACCACCACGGTCCGTCGACGGTGTACCGGCTGGAGCTGCCGTCCGGCCGGGCGGAGGTCCTCACGACGTTGGACACGCGGGTCAACGCCGTCGGCTACTCCGTCCCGCAGGACCGGGTGTACGGGGTGGACGCCGACGGCGACGTGGTGGCGCTGGACCGCACCGGGCGGCCGGTCGCGCGCTCGACCGGGCACCCGCACGTGCTCCGGCACGCGGCGGCCGGGGCGGTGGTGGCGGAGAAGCTGGTCGTGCGGGTCGGGCACCTGCTGTTCTGGGTGGACATCGACCCCAAGAGCGAGAAGTACCTGCGGGTGGTGCGCGAGGCGTGGCTGTGGCCGCCGCCGCACGCGTTGAACGTGGACGACTTCGACCTGAACCCGATGGACGGGCTGCTGTACGGGGTGGCGACGTTCCCGTACGGGCGGGCGTACGTCGTGGCGATTGACCCCGGTACCGGACGCGTGGACCGCGTCCCCGGAACGGGTGAACTGCCCGCCACGCACGGCTACGGCGCGGTGGTGATGGGGCGGGACGGCGCGCTGTACGTGACCAGCAACAACCACAAGGGCCGCAGCGTGCTGCACCGGGTGGCGCTGGACGGGTCGGGCGCGGTCACGGAGATCACGTCGCGGCGGGCGCGGTGGAGCATCGACGCGACGAGCTGCCTGGCCACACCCCCGATCGTGGACCCGATCCCCCCGGACCCGACCGTGCCCCCGACGACCCCGCCCACCACCCCGCCCACCACCCCGCCGTCGGACCCGCCCGCGGACCGGCCTTCGGTGCCGCCTCGGGTGCCGCCCGTGGTGCCACCCACGACGACCACCCCGCCGGCCCCGCCACCTCCCGGCGCTCCACCGGACACCGCGCCCACCGTCCCGCCCGCCACGCCGCCCGCCGACCCACCCGAGCGCCCCGACCCGACGCGCGACCCGATGCGCCGGCCGGAGCCCAGGGCCGAGAAGATCTCCGACGGCAACCGCAACGTGCAGGAACAACGCCGCTGGGGCCTGGTGGCGATCATCCTGATCCTCGGCGCGGGCGCGGTGGCCCGAGCCCACGCCCGCCACCGCTGACCCCCACCGCGCACCACGTGCCGCCGCTCGACCCAGCAGCTCAGGGGGCGTAGCGGTCCACCGTTTCCGGGTCCGCCTCGACGCCCGCCAGGACCGAGTCGAGCAAGCCCGGGAAGCGGGACTCCAGGTCTTCCCGGCGCAGGGACAGCAGGTGTTCGCGGCCCGACGGGCGTTGGCGGATCACGCCGCTGTCGCGCAGCACCCGCCAGTGGTGGGTCAGCGTGGACTTCGCGATCTCCTTGCTCAGCACCGTCCCGCACGCCCGCTCGCCGCCCCCGGCCAGCTCGCGCACGATCGCCAGCCGCATCGGGTGGCCCAGCGCGGTGAGGACGTTCTCCAGCTTGATCTGGTCCGGTTCCGGGTGGTGGCCGATCACCCGACCCAGTGTACGTCAGTACGACTCCTGTCGTACGATCCGATCGTACGTGGATAGTCGTACTGTCGAACCGAAGGAGGGGCATGTCCCCGTCCCCACCCCAGCGCCCCGGCCTCAGCCTCGCGCTGCTCGCCCTGGCCCAGCTGGTCTTCGCGCTGGACCTCAACATCGTCTTCGTCGCGCTGCCCGACATCGGCGCGGACCTCGGCTTCACCGGTCAGACCCAGCAATGGGTGGTCAGCGCGTACGTCGTCGTCGCGGGCGGGTTCCTGCTGCTCGGCGGGCGCGCGGCGGACCTGCTCGGGCGGCGGCGCGTGTTCGTGCTGGCGCTGCTGCTCTACGCCGCCTCCTCGCTGGCCGGCGGGCTCGCGACCACGCCCGGCGTGATCGTCGTGGCCCGCGCGGTGCAGGGGCTCGGCGGCGCGTTGCTGCTGCCGTCGACGTTGTCCCTGCTCAACAACCTGTTCGAGGAAGGGCCGCGGCGCAACCGCGCGCTGGCGGTGTGGGGCGGCGCGGGCGCGAGCGGGTTGACCGTCGGCGCGCTGCTCGGCGGGGTCCTGACCGAGAGCTTCGGCTGGCCCGCGGTGTTCTTCGTCAACGTGCCGCTGGCCGGCGCGGTGGCCGTGGCGGCGCTGCTGGTCATCCCCGCCGACCCGCGCGGGCGGGAGCGCCGCCGGTTCGACCTGCCCGGCGCGCTGACCGTGACCGGCGGCGCGACGCTGCTGGTGTTCGTCCTGGTGCAGGCGCCCGAAGTCGGGTGGCCGGCACCGGAGATCGTGACGGCCGCGGCGCTCGCCGTGGTGCTGCTGCTGGGTTTCGTGCTCATCGAACAGCGCAGCGCGGACCCGTTGATGCCGTTCCGCTTGCTGCGCAACCGAAGCCTGCTGGTCGGCGTGTCCGTGACCGCGTTGTTCATGGGCACTTTCGGTGCGCTGCCGTACTTCCTGACCGTGCTGCTGCACACCGTCCACGGGTTCTCGCCGCTGGCGGCGGGACTGGCGTTCCTGGTGCCGTCGCTGGCGATCGCGCTCGGCACCCAGCTCGGCGAGCGGCTGACCACGCGCCTGGGCACCCGCACGACCCTGCTCGCCGGGTTCGGCGTCGGGGTCGTCGGCACGGTGGCGCTGGCGTTCGGGTTCACCGCGGGCAGCGCGTTCGGCGCGGCGGTGCCGGGGCTGGTCGTCTCCGGGGTCGGGCAGGGCGTGGTGTGGACGGCGATGTGGATCGCCGCCGCGTCCGGGGTCGCACCGCACGAGCAGGGGGTGGCGTCCGGCCTGGCGTCCACGACCCTGAACCTGGGCAACGCCGTGGGCCTGGCCGTGCTCATCGCCGTGGCGAACTCCAGCGGCGCGCCCGCGTCCGACGGCGGGTTCGTCGCCGTGCTGCTGACCGCCGTCGGCATGGCGGCCGGGCTGGTCGTGGCGTTGGCGTTGCCGCGCGGGGCTTCCGCGCCGGTGGAGCGCCGGCCCGAACCGGTGTGAGCCGGGTCCTCCGAAAGTGCGACCTCCCGTGGGTCCTCCGGCCGACTCGCCGACGGCGTCGAGCGGCCTACCTTCGGCGGGCGGAAACCACTGGAGGGGGAACATGGGCGGTCGGATCACGGCCCTGGACGTGCTGCGGGGCGTGGCCATCCTGGGGACGCTCGGCACGAACATCTGGATCTTCACCCACCCGGCCGGCCCGGGTGGCTTCCTCACCGGCGCCGACGACTGGGGCGAGGCGCTGCTGCGGATGGTCAGCAACGGCAAGTTCCTGGGGCTGCTGTCCATCCTGTTCGGAATCGGCCTGGCGGTGCAGCACGCGTCGGCGGTCAAGCGCGGGCAGAAGTGGCCGGGCTGGTACCTGTGGCGGTCGGCGCTGCTGCTGTTCGAGGGCCTGCTGCACTACGTGCTCATCTTCGAGTTCGACGTGCTGATGTTCTACGCCGTCGTGTCCGTGGTCGTGGCGTTCGTGGTCGGGCGCAGCGACCGGGTGGTGCGGGCGTGGCTCGGCGGAGCGCTGGTGCTGCACCTGGCGTTCGTCGGGCTGGTGACGTGGTTGATGCACCTGGGGGACGGGTCGTTGGGCGGGTCGCTGCCGATCGACACCTCCACGTGGCTCGGGCAGGTGCGGTCGCGGATCGAGTACGCGGACGTGTTCCGCGCCGAGGTCGTGTTCGTGCTGCCGCTGAGCACGGTGCTGTTCCTGGCCGGGGCGCGGCTGCTGCGGGCGGGCGCGCTGGAGGACTCCGAACGCGGCCTGCGCATCCAGCGGCGGCTCGCGGGCTGGGGTCTCGGCCTGGGCCTGCCGCTCAACGTGGTCACCACGCTGGCCGGCGGCGAGTGGTTCGCCGTCGACCGGTACGTGTCCGCGCCGATCGTGTCGTTCGGTCTGCTCGGCGCGATCACCATGCTGGTGCACCGGATGCGCGCGCCGGAGGGTTTCCTGCGGCGGGGCGTCACGTCGGTGGGGCGGTCGGCGTTGAGCTGCTACATCGCGCAGAACGTCATCGCGTCGGTGCTGTGCTACCGGTGGGGGCTCGACCTGACCGGCCGGCTCGGGCACCTGGGGGTCTGGTACACGGTCGGCGCGTGGGTCGTGGTGTCGGCGCTGCTCGTGCTGGGCGCTGGCTGGTGGATGAAGCGGTTCTCGCGCGGCCCCGTCGAGGCGGCGTGGAACTGGGCGTACCGGGCGCCGCAGCGACGCCCGGTCGCGGTCTGATCACGCGAGGCGGTCCGGCACGGGGGCCAGCGGGTACTTCCGCCAGAAGTACGCGTCGGCCGCGTGCTGGTCCGCCGCGAAGTTGACCGCCTCGACGATCTTGCCGTCCTCGACGCGGAAGGCCAGCGCCCACAGGATGTCCAGGCCCTCGGGCTCGGTGCTCCACCCGCGGTGCAGGTCCACGACCCAGTCGCCGTCGGCGGCGAGGAAGACCGGGTCGGCCTTGAAGCCCGCCTTGGCCAGCTCGGCGAAGAAGGCGAGCACCTCGGTGGCGCCGACCTTCGTGCCCGACAGCGGGTGGTGGCCGGGGATGGTCCACCGGATGTCGTCGGCGAAGAACTCCGCGAGCGCTTGCGGGTCGTCGCCGCCGTAGGCCTGGTAGAAGCGGCGGATCAGCTCGACGTGGGGGTGTTCGGTGGTCACGCCGGCCAGCGAACCAGCGCCCGTCCCGGCGGTCCAATGCCCGCGGCCATGCCCGACGGGCATCGGTGCGAACCCAGGGCCGGTCACGTCGTCGGGTCGGCGCGGGTCACCTCGGGCCGACGCGGGTCACGTCGTCGGGTCGGGGCGGAGCAGGCGGCGCAGGGCGGTGGGGGTGTGGCCGACCAGGCCGCGGACCGTGCGGGTGAGGTGGGCCTGGTCGGCGAAGCCCAGCTCGGCGGCGAGGCCCGCGAGGTCGGTCTCGCCCTCCTCGACGCGGGCCATCACGCGGCCGACGCGGACCCGGTTGCGGAAGCGGGTGAGCGAGACTCCGACGTCCTGGCTGAACGCGCGGCTCAGGCGGTAGGGGGACACGCCGAGCAGCCGGGCCAGCGGCACCAGGCCGCGCGAGTCGGGGTGGTCGGCGACGATCGCGGCCCGCGCGGCCGACACCGCGGCCCGGTCCTGCACACCCGGCAGCGGACGGTCCCGGGTGCTCGCCACGAGCCGCACCAACGCTTCCGCCATCCCGAACGCGATGTCCGCGGGGCCGCCGCCCGCCACCAGGCGTCGGTGGGCCAGTTCGACCGCCGCGTCCACGTGCAGCACCGACCGCGCCGGCCGACCCTCGCCGACCACCGACCGCCACAGCGCCGGCTCCACCCACACCGCCGTGCACACGTCACCACCCGCGGGGTGCGCGAACTGCTCCTCCTCGCCGGGCACGCTCACGTACCCCGCCGTCCCGTCCAGCTCCGCCACGCCGTCCCGCGCCCGCCGCCGGAACGACCCGCGCCGCACCAGCACGATCCGGTGGCCGCCCGACGCCTCCGGCGGCGACCAGCCCGCGTGGTGGTCCGAGCACGTCACGGAGCTGACCGCGAAGTCGGCCGTGACGGCGAGGTCCACAGCGGTGCGCATGGACGTGACCCTACGCCGGGGGTGCGACAAGAATGTTCAATACGGCGCTCACCCGGACGGGCGAAGCTGTGCCCCGACCACGAGGAGAGGGCACCAAGCGATGAAACTCGCCACCGTCATCCTGGACAGCGCGGACCCCGGCAAGCTCGCCGAGTTCTACCGCGTCGCTACCCGGTGGGACGTGACCTACAGCGACGACGACTTCGTCGTCATCGGTGACGGCGGGCCGATCCGGATCGGCTTCCAGCGCGTCGAGGGCTACGAGGGCCCGGGTTGGCCGGACGACCGCAAGCACGTCCACCTCGACTTCACCGTCGCGGACGTCGCCGGCGCCACCGACGAGCTGCTCGGCCTCGGCGCGACCAAGCCGGACTTCCAGCCGGGCGCGGAGAACTGGACCGTCCTCGCCGACCCCGAGGGCCACCTGTTCTGCATCTCGGCCGCGGGCTGAGCGACCGGCGGGGGTGCCGCGCGGGCGGCACCCCCGCCCCCGATCACGGGTAGCCGACCAGGTACCGGACCTGGTTGGCGGTGTTCGCGACCCCGCCCACGCCGTTGATCACGTTGTTGATCGTGCCGACCCCGCCCAGCGACACGGTCACCAGGTCGTGGAACCGCACACCGGGCGTCTGCGGCACCTCGAACCCGTTCGCCGTCACCACCGAGGGGTTGGCGTTGTTGAAGCAGTACACGCCGACGCCCCAGGCCTCGTGCGTGGTCACCGACGGCGCGACCTTGTACGCCGCCCAGCCCGGGGACGAGCCGTTCATCCACGCGGCCTGGTTCGGCGGGTCGTAGGGCAGTTCGTTCTGGAAGAAGTACGTCCGCCCGCCGTTGCCGTTCCACACCACGTTGTGCTGCTGGTAGTGCTCGACGAACAACCCGTACGCGGTGACGTCGTTGCCGTTGACGACGACGCCGTTCTGCGCGGTGTTGACCGTCCAGCCGACGCCCGCGCCGTGGTCCGCGCGCCACACCCACGTGTGGTCGATGATGGTGTGGTTGCTGTTGACCTGCAACGACACCGTCGCCTTGCCCGCCTGCGACCCGCCGACGCGCAGGTACACGTCGTGCAGCGAGATCGGGTTGGCGGCGTGGTTGGCCGTCGAGCCGGGCGCGCCGACCTGGAGCAGCACGGGGGAGTTGACCACGCCCGCGTCCACCAGGAACCCGGCCAGCTTCACACCGTCCACATCGGACACCGTCATCGCCGGCTTGCCGGTGTCGGGCGACAGCGTCGCGAGGCCGAGACCCAGCACGACCGTGTTCGGCCGGGTGACGGTGATCGTGTCGGACAGCCGGTGCACGCCGGGCGTGAGCAACAGGTGCTTGCCGGCCGCCAGCGCGGCGTTCGTCTGGGCGACCGGGGTGCCGGGCTTGACGATGAAGAAGTCCGCGAGCGAGATCGACGTGCCGGCCGGCGTGCCGGACTCCCAGCTCGTGCCGCGCGCGTTCTGCCGCAGGGCGGGGACGAACACGCGGTACTCGCCGTTGGCCAGGTACAGGAACGGCTTCTCGCGCACGACCGGGGTGGTGTCGATCGTCGTGTGCGAGGGGTTGGGGAAGTGCTGCGGCGGCGCGCCCTGCGTGCCGACGAACACCATGTTCCAGACCGAACCGCCCCAGCCGCCCGCGAGGTTGCTGTTGCGGGTCAGGAACTGCTGCTGCGAACCGGACTCGGTGTACCCGTCGATCTTGCTGTCCACGATGAGCCCGCCGGAAGCCCAGCCGTCACCACCGTTCCACAGCTGCACCTGGCCGCGCAGGTGCATCCGCCGGTAGGCGGCGGCCTGCGACACGGCCCAGCGCTCGATCTGCCCGGCGGGCACGGTGACGGACATGTTCTCCGCGCCGCGCCAGAAGTTCTGGGTGGCGTTGCCGAGGTTGTTCGGGTTGTCGCCCTGCTGCAGCCAGTCGGCCTCGACCCGGACGTGCCCGTTGAGGTTGACGTCGTCGGGGCGCAGGCCGAGCCCGGCGACCTGGGTGTAGAAGCGGAGGTTGACGTCGGCGTTGTAGGAGCCCGGCTTGAACAGCACCGCGTACCGCTCGGGGCCGAACTGGTTGGTCTTCATCTGGGTGGAGATGGCGTTGAGCCGGTTCTGCATCTCGGTCTGCGAGGACTCCGGCCCGTAGACGAGGACGTTGGGCCCGAAGTCCGGGTTGCGCGGGTCGGTGGGCGGGACGGTCGGTGTGTCGGTCGCGGTGTTGATGCCGAACTCCCAGAGCGAGTGCCCCCACTGCGTGGCCCGAGCCGTGCCGAGGACGCGCACGTACCGGCCGGTGCCGGTGACGTCGAGGTTCTGCACGCCGCCGGTGGAGGTGGTGGTGGAGTAGACGGTGGTCCAGGTGGTGGTGTTGTCGGAGACCTGGACCTGGAAGGCGCGGCTGTGGGCGGTCTCCCAGTTGAGGTGCACGCGGCAGACCTGGTGGGAGGAACCGAGGTCCACCTGGATCCATTGGGGGTCGGCGAACGCGCTGGACCACCGGGTGCCGGTGTTGCCGTCGACGGCGGCGGTGGCGGGGGTGCCGGCGTTCTCGGTGGAGGACGCGGTGGCGGGCCGGTTGAGCGCGACGTTCGTCGTGCCGCACTCGGCGGCGTGGGCGGAGAGCGGAAGGGCGGGGCCGAGCACGGCGACCACGGCGGTCGCCGTCGCGGAAGCGAGCAGCCGGGAACGTGTTAAGCGCATGGTCCTACCTGACTGGGTGTGGGGGCAGGGAGCAGCCCGGAGAGGATGGCCCCCGTGGCACCGGGGGCGTGAGAGAGCGCTCTCTCGGAGCGTAACGCCGACGTTCCACGACCGTCAACGAAAGGGTGTAGGAGAGCGGAAAACCCGGTCGGACCGGGAAAACCCACCGCGCCACGCCCCCCCGCCGGCAACACGCGACCCCCGCGCGACGCTCCACGCGCGACCCTCCGCGCGCGACCCTCCCGCACAGCAACGCGTCTTCCGCTCGCGCGCAGCGCGGCGCTTTTCGCCGCGCAGCGGCGCTTTTGGTTTGGGCTCCCAGCCACAAGGGGCCTTCGTGTTCCCCACCGTATGACCTGCCCGAAGGGCTACCACAGATTGCCGGGGTCGGGCCAA
>NZ_JBEZBW010000128.1:0-21688 GCF_040647305.1 Saccharothrix sp. NPDC042600
CCCACCGTGGCGTGGGCCCCCCCCCCGCCGTACGGGCCAACCACCCGAGGCCCTTCCTGTGGCTTGGCAGCCCGTTGAAGCAGTGGGGCCGGCCGCGTGGCGGCCGGCCCCACTTTTGAGGTGCGTGGCGTTTCTGTGTTAGAGCGTCAGGGTCCAGGAGTCGATGTTGCCCGTGTCGTAGCGGGCGATGTCCTGGACTCGCAGGGACCACGTGCCGTTGCGGGTTTCGGAGGACAGGTTGGTCGTGTACGTCGCGTCCACGTTGTCCGCGCTGTCGCTGCTGCTTGAGTTCTTCAGGCGGTAGGCCGTGCCGTCCGGGGCCACCAGGTCGATGACCAGGTCACCGCGCCACGTGTGCTTGATGTGGACCTCGACCTTGGAGGTGGCCGAGGCGTTGCCCGTGCAGCCCGACACCGTGATGGTGCTGGTCACGGCCGCGCCCGCGTCCGGGATGGCGACGTCGGTGCCGTTGGTCTGCGGGGCGCAGCCGGCTGTGCCGACGGTCCAGGTGAACGTGGTGCTGCCGGACCCGCCGGCGCCGGCCGTCGCGGTCGCGGTCACGGTGTAGGTGCCGGCCGTGGTCGCGGTGCCGGTGATCTGGCCGGTGGACGCGCCGATGGTCAGGCCCGGTGGGAGGCCGGTGGCCGACCACGTGTACGGGGCGGTGCCGCCGGTCGCGGTCAGTTGGAGGTTCGCGGTGCCGCCGACGGCCGTGGTCTGGTTGCCGGGGTTGGCCACCGAGACCCCCGTGGTGCCGCCGTTGACGCGCAGCAGGCGGTTCGGGGTGTTCGCGCCCGGGTTGGTGACCTTGTTCGGGGTCGCCTGGGCGAGGATCGCGCTGTGCACCTCGGCCGGGGTCTTGGTCGGGTTGGCCGCCAGGTAGAGCGCGACCGCGCCGGCGACGTGCGGCGAGGCCATCGACGTGCCGCTCATCGTCGCCGAACCCGTGTTGTTCGAGTACGACGCCGACACGATGTTGGAGCCCGGCGCGAAGATGTCGGTGCAGGTGCCGTAGCTGGAGAACGAGGACCGGGCGTCGGTGTTGGTGGTCGAGCCGACGTTGATGGTCTCGGTGACGCGCTGCGGCGAGTACTTGCACGAGTCGTCGTTGAAGTTGCCCGCCGCGACGACGTAGGACACGCCCTTGGCGATCGAGGCGCGCACGGCGTCGTCGAGCACGCGGCTGGGCTCGTTCGCGGTGCCGGTGTAGAGGCTCATGTTGGCCACGGCCGGGAACACCGCGTTCGCGGTCACCCAGTCGACGCCCGCCGCCTCGGTGGACACCGAGCCGCCGCCCTGGCAGTTGAGCACGCGCACGGCCTTGAGGTTGACCTTCTTGGCCAGGCCGTAGGACGCGCCGCCGACGGTGCCCGCGACGTGCGTGCCGTGGCCCTGGCAGTCCTTGCCGTTCTGGCCGTCGTTGAACGCGTCGAAGCCGAACGTCGCGCGCCCGCCGAAGTCGCTGTGGTTGTAGTTGATGCCGGTGTCGATGATGTAGGCGGTGACGTTGCCCGCCTCGGTGCCGTAGCTGTACTTCTGGTTCAGCGGCAGGTCCGCCTGGTCGACGCGGTCCAGGCCCCACGACGGCGGGTTGAGCTGGTCGGCCAGCACCTGGACGGTGCGGTCCTGCTCCACGTAGGACACGGCCGGGTCGGCGGCCAGGCGCTTGGCCTGCTTGGCCGACAGGGTGACCGAGAAGCCCTTCATGGCGGCGCGGTAGGTGAAGCCGACCTTGCCGCCGTAGCGGCCGGTGAGTTCGGCGACCTTGCCGCTGACGTCGGACTGGGCGAGCCCGTTGTCCTTGAGCACGACGATGTAGCTGTCCGCGACCGCGTTCGGCGCGCTCTCGGCGACGATCGGGCCTTCCGGCGCGGCGGTGGCCGCGCCGGGCAGGACGAACGCGGCGGCGACGGCGGTGGTGACCGCCAGTCCCAGGCCGAGTGTTCGTCCGGGCAGGGTTCGGTCTCGCATCACTGCTCCTCGATGCAGGGCGCCCGGGGAGCGGCCAGCCCTCGATGGCCCTTCGTGTCCCGGGCGGTGTGAGGTGTCCTGGTCGGACGTGCCGAGTATTTGGGGCGGTCGGCGCGCCGGACAAGATACTTTCGTACTGTTCCGGCGCGCCGTGCCCTCAGCGCGGCTGGACGCCCGGCCCGTCGGCGACCCCGATCGTGACGGACGTGAACGACCACACCGTGCCCGCGGGCAGCCCTTCCCACTCCTGCGTGCTGATCACCCGTTCACCGATGAACCGCCCGGTGGAGGGGTCCACGACGATCTCCCGCGCCTGCGGCCCGGCCCCGGCCCGCAACGCGACCCCGACCCGCCCGTCCAGGTTGGCCGCCCGGTCGGAGACGGTCAGGTCGGGCAGCTTGGCGAGCGCTTGGTAGAGGGCGGCGCGCAGGTCTTCGGGCACCCAGGCGGTGGCGAGGACGTCGGCGGCGACGGCCAGCGGTCCACCGGGGACGTCCTGCGCGGCCTGGTCGAGTTGGCGGTGCAGCTCGGCGGGGTCGCGGGGCAGGGTGTCGAGGAACGCCTCGGTGGGGTGCCGCCAACTGCCCGCGACGTTCGCACAAGGTCCGGACTCACCCAGCTCCGGGACGAAGTCGCCACAGGGTGCCCGGCGCTCGGTGGTGCGCGGTTCGTCCAGGTGGACGCCGGCGGCGCGGGCGGCCTCCTCGGTGCCCTCGACCCACTGGCGCTTGCCGGTGACGGTGTAGCGGGACACCCATTCGGCCCGCCAGTCCTGCGGACGCCACGTTTCGGAGACGCCTTCGTAGAGGTGGCGGAACTTCTGGTCGCCGCGGTCGTCCACGGCGAGCGCCCAGTCGCGGGTGCGGGTGTAGCGGTACTGGCCGGGCGAGAGGACGGGGTCGCGGGCGTCGGTGACGTGGGCGGCGGCCAGGTCCAACACCTCGGCGGCCGTGGCCCGAGCAGGCCCCTCGGTCACCGACGCGCCGACCACTCCCCCGACAGCGATCACCACAACCCCAGCCGCGACCCCCACCCACCGCCGAGGCCACCGCCACCGCGACCCGAGCGCCGCTCCTCGCCGGCCGTGCGTGGGGATTTGTCGGTCCCCGGTGGGAGAATGGAGACGGGGGCCGGAGGCCGCGCCCGCCGCGTCACCCGCCGCCGCTGCCAGCACGCGTGCCCGGCCGGCGGCGAAAGCCGTCTCGCTCATCGGTGCCGGATCGGCCAACACCCCGCGCACCGCCTCGACCACCCGGTCCCGCTCACCCATTGCCGTCCCCCTCCACGATCTCCGAACCCGCCCCGCGCAGCCGCGTCCGCGCCCGGTGCAGCCTGGTGCGCACGGTCGCCACCGGGATGCCGCGCACCTCCGCGATCTCGCTCGGCGTCAGGTCCGCCCACGCCACCAGCAGCAGCACGTCCCGCTCCTCCACGCGCAGCGCCGCGATCGCCGACGCCAGCCGCGCGCTCACCGCACCCGCGTCCGCCCGCGCCGCCGCCACGGCGCTCAAGTCGTCCGACGACACCACCCCGTGCCGCGCCCACGCCCGCAGCCGCCGCACCTCCGACCGGGCGTGCCGGCGCACCAGGTTGGACGCCACCCCGTACAGCCACGCCCGCGCGCCCGCCCGCGTCGGGTCGAACGTGTGACGCTGCTCCCACAGCACCAGGAACGACTCCGCCACCAGGTCGTCCGCCACCGACGCCCCGACCCGCCGGGACAGGTACGCGTGCAGTGGACGGGCGTGCCGGTCGTACAGTTCGGCCAGGTCACCGGGGGTGGCCAAGCGCTCGGTCACCGGACTCCCACGTTGCGCCGCCAGGGCGCTCTCGGTTCGCACGACCCCTTCTTGCCCGCAACCCCGGCGGGCGTTCCCGCGCGCCTCGGATTCGCGCCCACTAGGCTCCGCGCATGGCGAGGTACTTCGACGTGCACCCGGTCAACCCCCAGCGCAGGTCCATCGACCAGGCCGTGGAGCTGATCCGGTCCGACGGCCTGATCGCCTACCCCACGGACTCCTGCTACGCGCTGGGCTGCCGGCTGGGCAACAAGGAGGGCCTGGACCGCATCCGCCAGATCCGCCACCTCGACGACCGCCACCACTTCACCCTGATGTGCCGCGACTTCGCCCAACTGGGACAGTTCGTGCACGTCGACAACGCGGTGTTCCGCGCGATCAAGTCCGCGACGCCGGGCAGCTACACGTTCATCCTGCCGGCCACCCGCGAGGTGCCGCGCCGGCTGCTGCACCCGAAGAAGAAGACCGTGGGCGCGCGCATCCCCGACCACCCGGTGGCGCAGGCGCTGCTGGAGCAGCTCGGCGAGCCGATGCTGTCCTCCACGCTCCTGCTGCCCGACCAGGACGAACCGCTGGTGCACGGCTGGGAGATCAAGGACCACCTGGACAACGTGGTCGACGCCGTCCTCGACTCGGGCGACTGCGGCACCGAACCCACCACCGTCGTGGACTTCTCCAGCGGTGAGCCGGAGATCGTGCGGCGCGGCGCGGGTGACCCGGGTCGGTTCGAGTAGCGCGTCACGCCCCGGCCGTGGTCGAACGTCGCCTGGTCGGTGCGGTGGAGGCCGTCGGTCGCCTTGCCCGCGCGACGGGCGCGGCCGGCAAGGCGACCAACAGCAGGAACCCGGGCACCGCGGAGGGCACGTTGCTCAGCGGCCCCGGAGAAGTGCGCACGTCCAAGGGCGAACCCCTCCGTCACCACGACCATCGGCGACGGAGGGGTCGCTGTTAGCCGAAACCCTCAAGGCGCCAGGCCCAATCCGAAGAAGTGCATGTCGGCGTTGGCGGGCAGGGTCACCGTGTCCACGGTCTTCGCCGGGTCCGTCCCGACCGAATGGGCGAAGATCGTGTAGCGGTAGGCCGTGTCGCCGTAGCCGCTCTGCCGGTTGCGGCCCACGACCGTGGCGACGGCGGTCGCGCCGCCGGCGGCCGGTTGCGTCCAGTTCGGGAACGCGATCGTGCCGCGCGCGGTCGTGCCGTCGGTGTAGCGGACGACCAGGTCGCCGCCGGGCAGCGTCCCGATGCCGGAACCCAGCACCACCACCCGGCTTCCCTTGCCCGACAACCGGATCACCTGCCCGGCTCCGCGGGCGTTGTTGCGCACGCCGACGCCGGTGGGCCAGGTGATCGACGCGCCCAGCGCCGTGACGGTGGCACCGGGCGCCAGACCCGCGGCGGTGAGCTTGTCGGCGGAGAAGCTGTTGCCGTCGCCGTCGAAGTTGCCCGGGGTGGTGTTGTTCTCGTGGGTGGTGCCGACGTTGTCGAACGCCGCCGCCAGGTTGGCCAGTGGGGACGTGCCGCCGCCGCCGGGCATGTCGGTCTCCGGCGAGTCCAGGCCGGGGCGCGGGCGCGACCAGTCGCCGCGGGTGAAGTCCGGCACCGCCACCGCCGCGCCGCCGGAGTCGAGGGACAGCACGCTCAACGGGATCGGCGCGCACCACGCCGCCGAGTCGTAGACGTCGATGTCGGGCACCAGACCGGACCGCATGAGCTGCACGGTGCGCCACTGCATGATGCCGTCCATGCCGCCGTGCCCGCCGACCCCGTTGGGGAACTTGCGCCACAGCCAGTGCTTGTACTGCTCGCGGAACGTCCCGAAGTCGCGCCACGAGTGGTCGGTGTGGCCGGGCTCGAAGTACACGCGCGCGCCGGACGCGGTGCCCGCGTAGTCCTCGAAGATGCCGCGCGTGCCCGCGATGCTGTTGATGCGGCTGTACGGGCGCGGTGTGCTGACGTCGTGGGCGGTGCGGATGTCGTAGCCCTTGGACGTCTTGATGTGGCAGGTGACCAGGTCGCCGTTGACGTAGGTCTCGTTCCACGACGGGTGCGTGCGCGGCACGAACCGCTCGCGGTAGTCGGCCAGGCCGCGCGCCGGGGTGGCCGTCGCGCTGACCGTGGTGAACCGGTCACCGCGGTTGATGTCCATCGCGGCGGCGACCGGGGCCAGGCCGTGCATGTGGTAGAAGCTGGCCTTGCTGCGGGTGTGCCACAGCCTGCGCCACGAGTCGGTGTAGTAGGTGTCGCTGAACAGCAGCGCCCGCAGGTCGTGCAGGTAGCCGCCGTGGCCGTTGGTGACCTCGCCGAACACGCCTGAGTGCGACATCCGCAGCATGGCCAGCTCGTTGTTGCCGTAGCAGCAGTTCTCGGCGAGCATCAGGTGCTTGCGGGTGCGTTCGGAGGTGTCTACCAGGCTCCACAGCTCCGACAGCTCGGTCGCGATGGGCAGTTCCACCGACGCGTGCTTGCCGGCGAGCATCGCGTCCCGGCCCTGCGCGTAGTGGAACTCCCACGGCGTGGCGATGTAGACCAGGTCCACGTCGGTGCGGGCCAGCAACTGCTTGTAGGAGTCCACCGAGCCGCCGATCACGGCCGGCCGCGGGTGGCCCTGGGCGACCAGCCGGTCGGCGGTGGTCTGCGCCCGGCTGGTGCGGATGTCGCACACCGCCGTGACCACCGCGCCGGGCACCGACGCCCAGCCGGAAGCCATCGCGCCGCCGCGGTTCCCCAGGCCGATCAGGCCGATGCGGACGGTGTTGTGCGCGGGGAACGGGACGTCGATCATGGTGGTCTGACCGGGCGGACGGGGCGGGTCGTCCGCGGCCGAGGCGGTCGGGGCGCCGCTCATGGCGACCACACCGGTCGCCAACGCGCCACCGAACAACGACCGCCGCGTGATGTCGGCCATCAAAGGCTCCTTGCGTCGCAGGGTTATTTGACGGCGCCGAGCGTCATCCCTTCGACGATGCGCCGTCCGAGCCAGACGTAGAGCGCGAGCATGGGCAGGACGAGGATGCAGACACCGGCGAACAGGGCGCCGTAGTCCGCTCCGGAGTACTGCTGGGTCTGCATGAAACCCAGCAACGCCAACGGGAGCGTTTGGAGTTCGGTGTCCTGGACGAACACCAGCGCGATGAACGTCTCGTTCCACAGGCCGATCGCGTTGAGGATCAACGCCGTGATCAGGCCACCGCGGGCGAGCGGCAACGAGATCTGGAGGAACGTCCGCAGCGGCCCGGCCCCGTCGATCGCCGCCGCCTCCTCGACCTCTTCGGGCAGCGAGCCGAAGAACGCGGTGAGCAGGAAGACGGTGAAGGGCAGGGACAGCGCCACGTACAGGACGAACAGGCCGGTCAGGGAGTTGACCAGGCCGATGTTCTCCAGCATGACGAACAGCGGGACCACGATGACCTGCACCGGGATGCCGATGCCCAGGGCGAAGAACAACGCCATCGCGCCGGAGATCCGGGTCCCCGAGCGGGCCAGGGCGTAGGCGGCGGGAGCGGAGACCGCCACCAGCACCACCGCCGACCCGGCGACCAGCAGGACGGTGTTCAGCGCCGCCGCGCCGAACCCGCTGTCCGACCAGGCCTTGGCGAAGTTGCCGAACTCGCCGAACGTGGACAGCGACCAGGGCTGCGAGAAGATCGCCGTGTGGTCGCGCAGGGCGGCGACGCCCATCCAGGCGAGCACGCCGACGTTGAAGATCGCCAGCAGCCACACCAGGCCCACGCCACCCCGGTACAGGGGGCCGTGGCCGTGTCTAGAACTGGATTTGCGCACGGCGCATCACCCTCCGCAGCAGCACGACCAGGACGCCGACGACGAGCAGCATCACCACCGCCGAGGCGGAGGCGTACCCGAACTGGTACTGCGGGTTGCGCCCGCCGAACGTGCTGCCGTAGATGAACAACGCGCTGTTCCACACCTCGACCGTGGGCATGTCGTTGGTCGTGCCGCCGAACGCGTAGATGAACTCGAAGATCTTCAACGACGAGATCGTCCAGATCACGGCCGCGGTGGCCACCACGTCCCACGTCAACGGCAGCGTGATGTGCCGGAACCGTTGCCACGCCGTCGCCCCGGCCAGCGCCGAGTCCTCGTACAGGTCGGCGGGGATGCGGTCCACCCCGGCCATGATGATCGTGGTGAAGAACCCGGTGTTGACCCAGACCAGGCCGATGCAGATCACGGTGAACAGGTTGTCGCCCAACCAGTTCGGCGTGCTGCCGGTGACACCGGACCACAGGGTGGTGAGCAGGCCCTCCGGGGAGCGGAACAGGAAGCCCCACAGCACCGACAGCACCACCGGGGAGACGATGTAGGGGAAGAACAGCACCGCGCGCACGAACTTGCGCCCGCGCATCTCCCGCAGCACCATCGTCAACGCGAACGACACCGCGAACGTCGCCACGCCCACCACGACCAGGATCAGCATGGTGTTGACGAACGAGTCGAGGAACGTCGAATCGTCCAGCAGGATCTCGTAGTTCTGCACGCCGCGCGGTTCCAGCGCGCCGACGCCGTCCCACTTGTGGAAGCTGATCCACACCGACGCCAGCACCGGGCCCACGAAGAACACCAGGTACAGCGCGAGGGCGGGCGCGACGAAGGGCCAGAACAGGGCGCGACGGCGACGGGCGAGCGGCGTGAGCGGCGCGGCGGACGCCTTGGTCCGCCGCGCCCGACGCCCGGCGACCGCGGTCGCGGACGCAACCGCCATCAGCCGTTCTTCTTCCAGTAGTTCGCCTGCTTCTCCGCCAGTTGCGCCAGGAAGCCGGCCACGTCGGTCTTGCCCTTGATGAGCTGGTCGTTGACCGGGTAGAACGCCTCCTCGGCGTAGCCGGGGATCTCGTCGATGCCGTCGATCGGGCGCGACACCGGCAGCGTCTCCAGGGCGGCGCCCAGGCCCTTGAGGTCGTCGGGCACCGGCAGGGCAGGGTTCGGGGTCAGGTTCTTCGCCGTGGTCGCGATCTTGGACAGGTGCGCGTCCTTGAGGAAGTAGGCGATGAACTTCTCCGCCGCCGCGGCCTTCTTGGCGGGCTTGGGGATCGCGAACCCGAGGTTGCTCACCGGGACGGTGGTCTTCGCGCCGGGCAGCGGGGCGAAGGTGAACCGGAAGCCCTGCGCGGCCTTCGGGCCGGTCTCGGACGGGGCCCACGAGCCCATGAGCAGGAAGTCCGCCTGGCGCTGCGCCCACTTCTCCTGCACGGCGGGCCACTTGGAGCCGTCGTAGCCGTCGATGAAGTACTCCTTGTCCACCAGGTCCTTGACCTTGCCCAGCGCGGCGCGGACCTCGGGGGTGTCCCACGCCTTGCCGGTCTTGTCCTTGGCCAGCTCGTCGACCTTGCCCGCGCCCAACGCGCCCTGGAGCACCCCGACGGTCCAGTAGGCGTTGTAGTACGGGATGTCGGCGTCCAGCGCGATCGGCGCGCGGCCCTGGCCCTTGGCCGCGGCGAACAGCGCGGCCAGGTCGTCCCACGACTTCGGGGCCGTGCCGGGCAGCTTGGAGCCGTCGAACCACAGGCCGTTGCCGATGATCTCGTAGGGCACCAGGAAGAACTTGCCGTCCTTCTTCAGGGTCCCGGTGTACTTGTCGGCGACGACGTCGGAGACCTTCTTGCCCGAGCCGGGCACCTCGGCCCCGTAGACCGCGGTGAGGTCGCGGAACTGGTCGGAGGCGACCAGGTTCGCGCGCACGCCCGCCTCCTCCTGGTCCACCAGGTCCGGCACGTCACCGCCGCGCAGCGCGGGCACGACCTTCTTCAGGACGTCCCGGCCCTGCCACTGGACGGTGACGTCGATGCCGGTCTCCTTCTCGAAGTCGGCGACCGCCTGCGCGAGGACCTGCGCCTGCGGCTCGTTCTCCTTCCACATGGACCAGTAGGTGAACGACTTGCCGTCGTCGCTTGCGGCGTTCCCGCCGCTACAGGCGGTCAGAGCCAGCGCGGCGGCCGTGAGGGCGGCGGCGGCGCGGAGTGGAGCAGCGGTCACGGGGCACTCCCTGAGGGGCTGTGTGGTGCACTGCACACCGGAGCGGCTGGTGAGCAATTGTGCACATACTTCCCCTCGAACGCGCACCGGTCAACAGTCAGTTGTCACCGTTTGAGCACGGTTCTAGCCAGAACAGGGTGTTCGGGATGCAAAATCATGCAGTATGTTCGTGGCTTGAGTGCAGAAATGCGCACTGTCTGGAGGAGAGCCCGTGAGCACCCACGTCGCTGTCGAGATCGCCACCCAACCGGACTGCTGGCACCGGGCGTCCACGCTGGCCAAGGAGGTCGCGCCTGTCCTGCCCCGACCCGGTGAGCGGGTGGCCGTGGTCGGCTGCGGCACGTCGTGGTTCATGGCGCAGTCCTACGCGTGGCTGCGCGAGGCCCGGGGCCAGGGCTTCACCGACGCGTTCGCGGCGTCGGAGTTCCCGGGGGCGCGCGACTACGACCGGGTCGTCGCGATCACCCGCTCGGGCACGACGTCGGAGGTGCTGGACCTGCTGGAGACGGTGGCCGTGCCGACCCTGGCGCTGACCGCCGACGGCGGCACGCCCGTGGTCGACGCCTCCGACGACGTCGTCGTGCTGGACTTCGCCGACGAGGTGTCGGTGGTGCAGACGCGGTTCGCGACCAGCGCGCTGGCGTTGCTGCGGACGTCGCTGGGCGAGGACCTGTCGCCCGCGATCGCCGACGCGACGGTGGCCGTGGGCGCGGAACTGCGCCCGGAGTGGACCGCCGCCACCCAGATCACCTTCCTGGGCCGGGGCTGGACGGTGGGCCTGGCCCACGAGGCGGCGCTGAAGATGCGCGAGGCGGCCGGCGCGTGGACGGAGTCGTACCCGGCGATGGACTACCGCCACGGCCCGATCAGCATCACCGCCCCGGGCCGCCTGGCGTGGGTGTTCGGCACCGCGCCGGAGGGGTTGGCGGAGGACGTGGCGGCGACCGGGGGGACGTTCGTGACCAGCGCGCTGGACCCGATGGCGGCGCTGGTGGTGGCGCAACGGCTGGCGGTGCACATCGCGGAAGCCGCCGGCCTGAACCCCGACCAACCCCGCCACCTGACCCGCTCGGTGATCCTGTCGTGACCCGCTGACCGGCGAGCCGGTCGGATCCGGCACGGAGGTCGGGGGCGCCAGGCGGTGTTCCACGTGCGGCTAACGCGCGTCGGTCAGGACGCGACCGCCGGGGTCGGCCCGACCTCCCGGCGGCCGACACCGGCGTGGGGCGGCTCAAGGAGAGTCCCGGGGTGCGCCGCACCGCCAACGGCGCACCCCGCGCTCTTAAGCCGGCCATGGCACGCACTCCGCTGAGGTCACACCAAGAACGTTAGGCCGTTCAGGCGAAACCGGCCACGCGACGTCCCGCGTCCGGGTGACCCGCCTACAACGTGCGCAGGTCCACCACGTGCCAGGTCAGGGCCGTGTTCTCGCCCGTCGACCACCACACGAACGGGCCGCGCGCGAGCACCGTGCCGAAGCCGGTCGCGAGGTCCGCCGTCCGGTCGCCGCGCGTGTCGTACAACGCCAGCGCGCCCCGGCCGTCGTCCACGACCACCGCGAACCGGTCCAGCAGCACGACGTCCACGACCGCCGGGCGCACCTCCCGCCCGCCGACCCGCCGCCGCGACGACCCGTCGGGGCGCATGAGGTCCAGCCGCGCGGTCCCGCTCTGCCGCAGCACCTGCACGCGGCACCACTCGGGCGTGCAGTCCACCAGCTCCACCCCCTCGCCGCGCACGGTGGTCACCGCGCCGGTCCGCAGGTCCGCCAGCCGCGACGACCCCGCCGCCTCCACCTCGGCCGCCGTCGCCCACGGCCACGCGGACAACGTGTACCGGCCGGACAGCCGCACGGCGCCGACCGGACCACCGGCCACGGGGACCGTGCGGACCTCGGTGTCCTCGCCGACGACCGTCGCCCAGCTCGCCAGCCCGTCGTGGACGACGAGGTCGTACTGGGAGTCGAGCAGCACCACCCGGCCGGTGTCGGCGGTGACCCGCGTCGGGTCCTCGCCGCGGGGGCCGGACCGCCACAGCGAGCCGGTGGCGGTGACGTCGGACAGTTCCAGCCACACCAGGGCGTCCGGCGGGGTGGCCACGGCGAACCGGGGCGAGCCGGCGGCGGGCAGTTCGCGGACGACCCGGTCGCCGACGACCAGGCGCACCACGTCGCCCGCGTTGGTGACGCTGACCGGCGTGTCCAGGTCGAGGTAGGCCAGCGGGGTGTGCGCGCCGCCGGTGGCGGAGGAGGTCCGCGCACCCGGGAACGCCTCGCCCAGGGTGAGCGGGGCGGCCGAGGCGGGTGCGCGGACCGGTTCCGGCAGGCCGACCAGGACGACCGCTGCCAGAACGACCAGGGCGAGACCGAGCCACGTGCAATCCGCCGGTACCCGGAGCCGCGCGCGGAGAGCAGCGGCACGAGCCGAGCGCGCCGAGCCACCCGAGCGGGCCAAGCGGGCCGAGCCGTCCGAGCGCGCCGAGCGTCCCGAGCGGGAACCCGCCCAGGACCCGGCGGCGGCGCGGGCGGCGGGTTCGGCGGTCCCGCGCGTCACCTGGGCACCGCCGGCGAGGAGGCGTCCGCACGCACCAGGACGGGCGCGCCGCTGCCGTCCGCCGGCACCGAGTACACCGCCTTGTCCCGCCCGTAGGCCACCGTCCGGTCGTCCAGCCACTGCGGCTGGTCGTCCAGGTGCGCCGGGTCGGCCAGCGGCACGTCCGCGCCCGACGCCAGGTCCAGCACGTGCAGCCGCCACCGGTCACCGGTCCGGCGCTTGTACGCGATCCGCGTCCCGTCCGGCGACAGCGAGGGGCATTCCACGTTGCGCCGCAACGACTCCAGCGTCCGCGTCCGCAGGTCGCCCTTCACCAGCCACGTCGACTCCCCCGTCCGCAGCGTCGCGTAGAACGTCACGTCGTCGCGCGCGAACGTCACCCCCCAGTAGTTCACGTCGTCGGCGTCGTGCGGCTGACCCTCCAGCACCAGCGAGAAGTCCTCCAGCGACCCGTAGTGGCTCTGCGAAGCCAGGTCGTAGATGCCGGCCGTCGTGGAGAACGTCCCCGCCCCGCCCAGGTACGAGTCACCAGCGCGGAACACCGTCCACGCCACCAGGCGCCCGCTCGGCGACACCCGCGCCCGCGACGGCGTCCCCCACTCGGTCAGCCGCACCTTCTCCCCCGCGGCGTCCGACACGACGACCTCCGACTGCTCCGGCAACGCGGTCGTCCGCAGGCACACCATCGTCCCCGCCGCGACGTCCACCCGGTGGCACGCCGGCCCGACCCGCCCCTCCTGCCGCACCCGCCCGGACCCGTCCACGTGCACCAGCCCGCCACGCAGGTCCAACGACTCGGGCGGCACGACGGCCCCCACCGACCGCATCCCGACGAACGCCACCCCACCCGCCAGCGTCGCCGCCACCAGCCCGACCCCGACCCACGTCCGCCGCGCGATCACGACCGCACCGCCCCACCGACCAGGACCGCCACCAGCAACGCCGCCGCCAGCACCGCGAACGCCGGTTGCAACGCCAGCCCGGTCGCGACCACCCCGAAACCCACCGCACCACAGGCACGGGCCAGCGCCTGTCCTGTTTGGACTATCGCCAAGCCGGTGGCACGCAACGCCTCCGGCACCAGCGGCGCGGCATGAGCCATCAGAACCCCATCAGTACAAGCGTAGAAAACCCCGTGCGCCACCAACACCAGCGCCGCCACGGCCCATCCCCGCAACGCCAGCGCCAGCACCACATAAGCCCCCACCAGCACGACGTGCCCGAGCAGGAACACCCGCCAGCGCCCGAACCGGTCGGCCAACCGCCCCACCGGCGTCGCCAACGCCATGAACGACAACGCGGTCGCCAACGGCAGCAACGGCAACACCCCGGACGGCAACCCGGCGCTCTGCTGCACACCGACGAACAGGAACATGTCCCCCACGGTGCACACCCCGAGCGACGCGGCGACCAGGCACGTCCGCCGCAACGAGCGCTCCCGCAGCAACCCGAACCCCGACCGCAGCCGAACCCTGGTGCGCGCCACCGTCCCGACCGGTGCCCGCACGAACACCGCCAGCACCACCACGGCCACCACCGCCAGGCAGAAGCTGACGGCGAACACGGCCGTGTAGTCGCCGACCAGGAAGTGCAACAGCCCGAACGCCACCAGCGGACCGAGCAACGCCCCGGCGGTGTCCAGCGCCCGGTGCACCCCGAACGCCCGGCCCAGGCCGTCCCCCGGAGCCGCGAGCGTGATCATGGCGTCGCGGGGCGCGGTGCGGATGCCCTTGCCCGCCCGGTCCACGCCGATCAGGCCGCCGATCAACGGCAGCGAGGACCCCGCCAGGGGAAAACCCAGCTTGGTGACGGCCGAGAGCCCATAACCGGCCAGCGCCACGGCCTTCGGCCGGCCCAGCCGGTCGGCCAGGTAGCCACCGGCCAGGCGCAACAACGCCGTCGCGCCGGTGTAGAGGCCGTCGATCGCGCCGAGTTGCAGGTACCCGACGCCGAGGCCGTAGACGAGGTAGAGCGGCAGGACCGCGGTGACCATCTCGGCGGACATGTCGGTGATCAGGCTGACCACGCCCAACCCGACGACGGTCGCCGGCACGGCGCGCCCCGACCGGCCCGACGGCCGCCCGGTGTCCGCGGAGCGGATGGTGGAGACGTACATGCCAAGGCCTTCCGTGGTGGTGTGCACGGCCGGGCAGGACCGGCCGTGCACACCGTCAACACTGGGCGAACCGCTTGGACACCGACTACCCGACGCTGACCCGCACGTCGTCCACCGCGGCCTCCACGAGGGACGCGGTCGAGGCGTCGGCGGTCTCGACGAGCAGGCGCACGCTGCGGCCCGCGTAGGCCGCCAGGTCGACGGTCGCCGCCTGCCACTGGCCGGGGACCGCGACCGAGCTCTGGCCGAGCCGCTCGAACACCGTGGTCGCCGTGGCCCCCTCCAAGACCCGCACCCGCAGGTAGTCCGAGGTCGAGGAGTTGTTGCCGTACGCGAAGTTGTAGTTGAAGCTCAGCTTCGCGCCGGACGGCACGGTGAACGCCGGCGACGCGGTGGACGTCTTGCCGCCGTCCACGTCGTTGGCCCCGTCGGACGCCCCGGCCAGCCGGCCGGTGACCAGGCAGTTGACGCCGCTGGTGGCGTCGCCCAACTGCTTGATCTGGCCGTTGCCCGCCTCGGCGGTCTGCTCGGGGTCGCCGCGCTCCCACCTGCCGGTCGTGGCCGTGTCGTTGGCCTGCGGGTTGACCTGCCAGCCCTTGTCGGTCTCGAAGTCGTCGAAGAACGCGTCACCGACCGTGGACGACACGCTCACCGTCACCCGGGCGGTGTTCGTGGCCGTCGTCGCGGTGCCCGTGACGGTGGCCGTGGCGCTGCCGTTCGGCGCGGACGCCGAGGCGGTCAACGTCAGCGTCGCCGACGCCGAGCCGCCGGCGGTCGGGGTGACCGAGGACGGCGAGATCGTCCCGGTGACGCCCGAGGGCAGGCCGGACACGCTCAGCGAGGTCTGCTCCGAGAAGGTGCCCGTGCTGGTCACCTTCACCGCCACCGACGCGGTGCCGCCCGGCTTGAGGCTCACCGACGCCGGGGTCGCCTCGACGGTGAAGCCCTTGGCCTTCTTGCACGCGCCGGACACCGTGTCGGTGAACGTGCGCCCGGACACCGGCACGAAGTCGCTGGTGTAGCCGGTCGCGGTGAGCGTGAGCTTGCCGACGCCGAAGGTGTTGGTGTTGCCCACTTCCTGCGTCGCGGCGGAGGAGGAGTCGAAGTTGTAGTAACCCCGGCCGCCGGTGCCGATCAGCAGTTGCCGGACGCCGTTGGCGGTGTCCTTGGTGCCGTCCGGGCGCGAGGGCGCGAACCGCTGGTAGTTGTGGTCGTGGCCGACGACGACCAGGTCGGCCTTGGCGTCGTAGAGGGCCTGGAAGAACGGCGTGACCGACGTGTCGTCGCCGTGGCTGCCGCGGCTGAACCGCGGGTGGTGCCAGAACGCGGCGGTGCACGGCTTGGTGTTGGCCGCCAGGTCGTTCTTCAGCCACGTCACCTGGCTGGAGGTGCTGGTGCGGCTGATGTTCGAGTTGAGCGCGACGAAGTGCCAGTCGCCCACGTCGAAGCTGTAGTAGCCCTTGCCGCGCTCGCCGGCCCGCGTGCCGAAGTAGTCGAAGTAGCCCGCGGCGCCGGAGGTGTTGTACTCGTGGTTGCCCGGCGTCGGGTACGTGATCGACTTGAACTGGCCGTAGTACGGGTTGTAGACGTTGTTGTACTCGGACAGGGTGCCGGAGTTGTAGGCGTTGTCGCCGGCCAGGATCAGCGCCTGCGGGTTCATGTTCTTCACCAGCGGCGCGGTCTGGTTGCACGACGAGCCGCACACGTCGCCCACGGCCGCGACGGTGGCCGTGGCCATCGCCAGGGCCTGGGTGCCGGCTTGGTAGGAGTCGATCGCGAACCGGCTGGCCGGGTCGGTCAGGTTGGGCGAGACGCGGACGCAGTCGCCCTCGAAGGCGCGGGTGTGGAACGCCTTGCCCGGCCAGTTGGCCGCGGTGAGGGTGAAGCTGCCCGCCGTGGAGCCGGTGAGCGTCACCGAGTCGTTGCCGCGCAACGACAACTGGGTGACGCGCAGCCGCAGCCACTTGGCGTCCGGCGCGCAGACGTGTTGGTCGGTCGCGACCCGCGTGGCCCCGCCGGAGGCGGTGACCTCGGCGCGGGCCGCGGTGACGCCCGGTTCGGGCAGCTGCGGGACCTGGTCGGCGATCTCCGGTGGCGCGGCCGGCGCCGCGTGCCCGGTGGCCGCCGGTTGGGCGGCCACCAGGAAGGCGCCGACCAGCAGGGTGGACGTCGTCGCGGCCACCGCGGAGCGGCGCCATCGACGTCGTTGGATCACTGATCGCATTCGGATTCCTCTGGGCAGGGACGGGGACGGCCGGGTGCAGAGGTGGAATTCCGGCCGTCCCCGACATTCGGTTCGAGAACCAGCAGGGAGGATCTCTCCAGAATTCGCGAACCTTTTTCCGGTTGTCCGGGAAAAGGCCGCGCGGAACCGCGCAGCCGGCTCGCCGAGGGGCGGCCTCCACAAGACGGTGCGCGGTACCGGCCCGATGTGCCGCGGAGAGGCTTCGGGCGTTGGTGCCGATTCGGTTGTCACGGCTTTCGCCGCGGGGTTTCACCTCCTGCGGAGGGGGACGCTTTCGACCCTAATCGCAGGTGAAGGGCCGTCAACGACGATCTGTCCGGGAGGTTGGATAACTCTGAACAGCAGGTGGACTAGGTCGTGACCGCCATGTCGTCCACCGCCGCCTCCCACAGCGAGGCGGTGCCCGCGTCGGCCGTCTCCACCAGCAGCCGCACCTCGCGCCCGCCGAACGCCGCCAGGTCCACGGTCGCGGTCCGCCACGCCCCGGCGACCTCGGTGGCCGCGCCGAGCCGCTCGAACACCGTGGTGGCGCTCGTGCCGTCCAGGACCTTGATCCGCAGGTAGTCGGCGGCGCTGGAGTTGTCGCCGTGGGCGTAGGTGAAGGCGAAGCGCAGCTTGGCCGCGCTCGGCAAGGCGATCGCCGGCGACACGATCGAGGTGACGCCGCCGTCCACGTCGTTCGCACCGTCGGAGGCGCCCGCCAGGCGGCCGGTGACCAGGCAGTTCACGCCGCTCGCCGCGGTGCCGAGCTGCTTGACCTGGCCGCTGGAGGCCGACGTGGTCTGCTCGGGGTCACCGCGCTCGAAGCGGCCGGTGGTGGCGGTGTCGGTGCCCGACGGGTTGGCCCGCCAGCCCTTGTCGGTCTCGAAGTCGTCCGACCACACCGGCGGGGTCGCCGGACCGCACGGGACCTGGAGCAGGCGGTTGGGCGAGTACGCGCCCGCGCCGCTGACCAGGCCGGTCGCCGCGCACGCCACGATCGCGTCGTGCACCTGCTTGGGCGTGGCGGCCGGGTTGGCCTCCACGTACATCGCCGCCGCGCCCGCGACCGCCGGGGCGGCCATGGACGTGCCGGACATGGTCGCGGTGCCCGTGTCGCTGCTGTGGGACGCCGAGACGACGTCCGTGCCGGGCGCGAACAGGTCCAGGCAGCGGCCGTAGTTGGAGGTGCCGCGGCGGGTGTCGGAGCGGGTCGTGTTGCCGACCGTGATGCCCTCGGGCACCAGCGCCGGCGAGTGGGTGCAGGCGTCGGTGTTGTCGTTGCCGGCGGCCAGCACGTAGGTCAGGCCCGAGGCGATGGACCGGCGGACCGCGTTGTCCAGCATGGTGTCGCCGGCGCCGTCGCCCAGGCTCATGTTGACCACGGCGGGCTTGACCGCGTTGGCGGTGACCCAGTCGACGCCCGCGATGACCACCGAGTTCGGCCCGGACCCGCCGCACGGCAGGACGCGCACGGCGTGCAGGGTCACGGCCTTGGCGACGCCGTGGGTCCGGCCGCCGATGGTGCCCGCGACGTGCGTGCCGTGGCCGTTGCAGTCCTGGGCGACGGGGTCCCGGTCGACCGCGTCCCACCCGTTGACCGCCCGGCCGCCGAAGTCCTGGTGGGAGATCCGCACCCCGGTGTCCAGCACGTACACGTGCACGCCCGCGCCGGTCCTGTCGTAGGTGTAGGTGCCCGACAGCGGCAGGGTGCGCTGGTCGATGCGGTCGAGGTTCCAGGGCGCGTTGGTCTGGGTCGTGGTGGCGTGCACGACCGAGTCCTGCACGACCCGTTCCACCCGCGGGTCGGCGGCCAGCCGGGCCGCCGCCGCTGCGGGCAGCCGAACCGCGAACCCGGTCAGCGCCGAGCGGTAGACGTGGGTGACCTGCCCGCCGTAACGGGCGGCGAGCGGGTGCGCGTGGTCGGCGTCGCGCACCTGGACGAGGTAGCTGTCGGCGATCGCGCCGGCCGGCACCTCGACGGGTCCGGTCGCGGCGGCGGGGACGGCGGTCAGCGCCGCGAGCAGGCCCGCGACGGCGACGGCCGCGCAGGTGTGGGTTGATCTCACCGGTGGCTCCAGGGGACGGGGAACCGCGGCCCGTGCGGGCACGCGGGATCTGGGAGCCGCCCCTCGGTACCGGAAACCCCACCCGGTTCGCCGCGATGCTAAATCGAATCCGACGCTGCGACGCATTCGTCCAGAACGATCCTGGAAATTCCGCGCGAACGGGCCGGCGGGGTAGGCTGCCCGGCGGCAGCAATTCCCTGGACGCACCCCTGCGGCGTTGACGGAGGAGCCATCATGACGACCACGGTGCCCGCGGATTTCAGCGCCGCGCTGAGAGCCGCGATCCAACGCAGCGGGCTGAGCCTGAACGAGATCAGCCGGCGGCTGCGCGAACAGGACACGCCGGTCAGCATCAGCGCGCTGAGCTACTGGCAGAACGGCGAGAACCGGCCCGAGCGGGCCAGTTCGCTGGCCGCGGTGACGGCCCTGGAGGAGATCCTCGGCCAGCCACCGCGCACCCTGACCGCGCTGCTGGGCCCCCGCCGGCCCCGCGGCCGGTGGACCAACCGCGGCGGTCCCGTGGTCACCTACGACCAGGTGTGGCACCGGCCCGAGTCGGTGGCCCGCGCGCTGGCCAAGGTCGAGGCGACCCCGGACGACCTCAAGTCGCCGCACCGGCTGTCGCAGTACCTGTCCTACCGGGTGGACGCGCGCGGGCACGAGGAGTCCATGCTGGTGCGCCGGCTGATCCGCGCCGACCGCGACGGCACGACGAAGTTCGTCTTCGTCACCCGCTGCTCGTCGCTGACCCACCCGCCGACGATCATCCACACCGAGGGCTGCCGCCCCTCCCGGTTCCGCGCGGACGTGCCGTCCTCGACGTGCGTGTTCGAGTTCCTCCTGGACCGGCCGCTGGCGGCGGGCGAGCTGGCATTCGTGGAGTTCGGCCTGCGGTTCCCGCCCGGCCAGACCGACCAGCACGCGCAGATCGCGATCTACCGACCGGCCCGGGACCTGGTCCTGCAGATCGCCTTCGACCCCGACCACCTGCCGCGCACGTGCGGCGGCTACTTCCAGCCCCGCAGCGGCCTGCCGCTGGAGAAGCGCGGCGAGGTGAGCTTCAACCGGGCGGCGAGCACCTACCAGTTCATCACGCTGGACCCGGAGCCGGGCCAGTACGGCATCCAGTGGTGCTGGCGCTGACCTACTCGTAGGGCCGCTGCGGCTCGGGCACGACCTTCACCGACTCGACCGCCAGGAAGGGGATGCGCTCGCCGTTGACACCGTCCACGACGGACCCGGCCCGGTAGGTGCCGACCACCTCGACCCACGTGTCGGGCTCGGCCGGCACCACCCCGTCCAACACCACCTTCACCGGGCGCCCGTCAGCCGCACAACACGTCAGGATCATGCGCACCAACAGGTTCTCACCGCCGGGACCCCGGGCGACGAACCCGGTCAGCACGACCCGACGACCACCCAGCGACCGCCCCTCGTCGAACACCGCACGAGACGCGTAGTCCAACACGGTCACCCGCACCGGATCACCCCCCGGCAACGGCGGGTACTCGTCCGACTCGACCAGAGCGGTCCCGGAGTTGCCCGCCGCGTAACTGCCCAGGGGCTGCGGCGCGACCACCACCAACGCCACCACCGGCAGCACGAGCAGCCAAGCCACCCGGGGTTGCCGATGCCGGTTCGCCACCGCCAGCACCACGACCACCACACCGGACAACAACAGGAACGGCCACAAGCCGGCCTTGACGTACCGCAGGTACTGGCCCGTCAGGCACACCTTGACGACCGCCGCCCCCAGCAGCAACAACACCACGCACGACGCCGTCCGGTTCACCAGAACACCGCCCCCACGGCGACCGCGCTCGCCACCGCCACCACGAACGTCACCGGCGCGAACCGCAGCGCGAACCGCCGCCCGAACGTGCCGACCTGCATGGCGAACAACTTGAGGTCCACCATCGGCCCGACGACCAGGAACGCCAGCCGGGCCGTGGTGGAGAACTGGGTGAGGGAGGCGGCGACGAACGCGTCCGCCTCCGAGCAGATGGACAGCAGCACGGCGAGCAGCGCCAACGCCAACACGCTCAGCCACACGTCGTCCGCCAACGCCTGCAACCACCGCCCGGGAACCAGCACGTTGATGGTCGCCGCCGCCACACCCCCGACGACGAGGAACCCCCCGGCATGGACGAGGTCATGCCCAGCGGCCCCGAAGAACGCGCGCCACTTCGTGTCCCCGTGCACGTGCTCGGGCAACCGGATCCAGTCGGTGCGCCCCCACCGCAACCAGAGCCACCCCATGACCACGGACGCGACGAAACTCGCGATCGCCCTGGCCGCCACCATCCCGGGTTCCCCCGGGAAGGCGATGGCGGTGGCGGCCAGGACGACCGGGTTGACGGCCGGCGCGGAGAGCAGGAACGCCAGCGCCGCAGCAGGCGTGATCCCTTTGCGCACCAACGCGCCGGCCACCGGCACCGAGCCGCATTCGCAGCCCGGGAGCACCAACCCCGTGGCGGCGGCGGCAGGCACGGCCAACACGGGTTTGCGCGGCAACGCCTTGACGAAGAACGACCGAGGCACGAAAACCGCGATGGCAGCGGACAACGCGACCCCGAACGCCAGGAACGGCAAGGCCTGCAACACGATGGACACGAACACGGTAGCCCAGGTCTGCACGACGGGCGCCAGAAAAACGCCCCCGAACACCCCACGAACAACCAAAACCACCAGCAGAAGCCCCGCCAACACCTCCACCGACCCGATCCTCCGACGAACATCCGGCACGGTGGCGCTCATGAACGGGGCCTCCCCTCGGTCCCCCGAACCCTAAGCCCGCCCAACCACCACCCAAAACACCCCGATCTGGAGAAACTCTCAACACACCGCGCCGCAGACGCGGGCTCTTCGATGGGCTATCAGCCACAGGAAGGGCCTCGGTTCGTTCCCCGTACGGCCTGGGCGCAGCCCAACCGCGCTTCTCCCTTCTTGGCAACCAGCTCTTCCGG
>NZ_JBEZBW010000129.1:0-21650 GCF_040647305.1 Saccharothrix sp. NPDC042600
GCCAGCTGATCTTCCGCGGCCAGTGCCGTGCCGGTGGAAGCCGCGAGGAGGATCGGGCGGCGAGCCGGACTCGGGGCCATCGGCGCGGCGTAGGCGGTTCGACGTGGCGGCCGGGGTCGGCGTCATCGGCGGGGTTCGTCGCTGGGACAGCGGAACGCCCGCCACGGTGGGTGGCGGGCGTTCCGAAAGCCGCGGGCCGACGGCGGACGGGCAGGGGGCCGTCCGCCGTCGGGGTGATCACCGCAGGGTCCACCTCTGCAGCGCCGCACCCGTGTCGACGACCTGCACGAGCCCGTTCGCCGACCCGGTGCCCGTGGGGGCCAGGCTCAACCCGCTGTGCTTGGCCTTGAACGCATACCCGTCCGCCGTCCCGCTCACCCGCCACCGCTGGCTGTCGGCGCCACTGCACGTCTGCTGGGCCACCACCGCCCCCGACGACGTCGAACTCCCGGCCACCCCGGCGCACAACCCGTTCCCGACGTTGCGGATCTCGTAAGTCCCGTCCGCCTGCGCCGTCAGCTGGAACCGCTGGTTGTTGCCACCGTGGTACGAGTACTGGATCAGCTGCGTCCCCACCGTGGTCGAACTGGCCGGCACGTCCACCACCAACCCGGACCCGTTGTTGGACAGCGTGTAGATCCCGTTGGCCGGCGGCTGGGGAGCCGGGATCGACTGCGGCGTGGGCAGGGTCGCGCCCGTCGCCGTCACGGTGAACGCGCCGCCCGTCGACTGCGCACCGGTCCGCACGTGCAGCACCCCACCGCTGAAGTACCACCCGGTCGCCGCCGCGTCGTACTCCGCCTGGCCGGTGTACCGGGTCAACGCGCCCGACCCCAGCGTCACCGACGACGGCGCGCCGGCCACGTGCACGGCCAGCTCGTACCCGCGCGACGACGGCTTCCCGGTGTAGTTCCCGTTCGAAGCGCCCACCGTCACGGTCACGTTCCCGCTCCCGCCGGTCGGCGCGGACACGGTCACGTTCTGCTTCGCGTAGGCCCCGGAAGCGAACTGCCGCGTCACCCCGTCGTCCTCGTACAGCTCGAACGACGAGTTCCCGCGCGGGTACACGTCGAACGTGATGGGCGTGCGCGGCTTCTCCCCGCTGTGGTTCATCTGCGGCCACATCGGCACGATCGCGCCGCCCTTGACGAACAGCGGCAGCCGGTCCAGTGGCGCGTTGTACCCGTCGAACGTCCCCGGCCCCTGGTACACGGTCCCGGTCCAGTAGTCCGTCCACGTCCCCGCCGGCAGGTAGATCCCGCTGCGCGTGGTCCCCGCCGACGTCACCGGCGCGACCAGGAACGCGTCACCGGCCATGAACTGCTGGCTGGTCTGGTTCCCGCGCGCCACCGGGTCGTTCGGGTACTCCAGCACCATCGCCCGCGTGGTCGGCACGCCGGTCTCGTGCGCCACCCGCGACATCGTGTAGAAGTACGGCATCAGGCGCATCTTCAGCTTCAGGTACTTCCGGTTGACCGCCTGGTGCGCCGCGTCGAACCGCCACGGCTGCTTGTCGTGGTACCCCGACGACGGGTTGGTGTTGCCCCACCCCGACATCGACATCATGACCGGGGTGAACGCCTTCCACTGGAGGTCGCGCGAGTACGTGTCCGGGCTGCCGGCGTAGATGCCGTCCACGTCCCCGGCCGCGTAGTTCAGCGCCGACAGGCCCGCGCCGGCGATGGACGGGACGTGGAAGCGCATGTTGTTCCAGTCACCCTCGGTGTCACCGGTCCACACCACGGCGTTGCGCTGGGTCCCGGCCCAGCCGTCGACGGTCCAGACGAACCGCCGCGCGTCGCTGTTGCCCTCGATGCCCGCCACCGCCGACGCCACGCCGTCGAACGCGCCCTGGTAGCCGCCGCCGACCCACGCCACGTCCGTCTTGACCATCCGGGTGCCGGCGGTGCCCACTTCCCAGGCGATGTTGGACAGCGACCGCTGCGTCCACAACCCGGTCTGGAAACCCCTGCTCCGCAACGCGGTCACGGTCTGCGGCAGGTCCACGTACTCGCAGCCGTAGCCGTCGTTGGGCAGGAACCAGCCCGACGGCATGTCCGCCGCCCGCGCCTGGTCGGCGTACTTCACCACGTCCGGCGTCCGCACGTGGTCGAGCCGGTTCTTGGTGCCGGTGTAGGTGGGACTGCTTGAGTTCCAGCAGTCCGCGTGCCCCATCTCGAAGCCGTAGATCGGGGCCAGGAACGGCTTCCCGGTGACGTCGGTGTACCGGTCGAGCACGTCCTTGAGCCCGCCCGCGAAGTACACCGCGTCGAACCGGTTCTCGTTGTGCGTGGTCTGGACGGTCGGGCCGAACGCGTAGCTGCCCGGGGCCCACGTGTTGCGCACGACGCCGTAACCGTTGGTGGACATGTAGAACGGGGCGGGGCTGGCGTTGTCGCCCTCGTTCCAGTGGTTGTCGATGGCGACCGGGACGGTCAGGTCGCGCAGCGCCCAGCTGCCCAGCCGCAGGCCGGTGCCGTAGAACTGCTCGTCGGCCTGCCGGGTGAGGCGCTGACGCGCCTGCCCGTCACCCCACGACAGGCCGGACGACTCCGCCCAGACGAGCGTTGTGTTGTCCTTTTTGTACAGTGCGAACTTCAACGGGCTCTTGTAGGCGCGCAGGACGACCGAGGAGGTCTCGATCTTCTGGTACGTGCCGGCGTCGCTCACCGTCACCGGGACCGCGCCGAAGTTGGTGCCGGTGAGGATCTTGCCGTTGCCGGGGTCGGTGTAGGAGCCGCCGGGGGCGAGGTGGAGGCGGAAGACGTCCGGTTGCAGGAAGCTGACGCGGACCTGGTCGGCGCCGGCGGTCAGGGTCACCGTGGCACCACTTTGACTGGTGCCGGTCAGGTTGCCGATCGTCGTGGTGGCGGCTCGTGCGCCAGGGGCGTGGAGACCGAGCGCGAGCAGGGGCGCGACGAGGGCGGTCGCGAGGAGTCGTCTGGGCGACTGGAGTCCCATCACACTGTTTCCGATCATTCTGTGGCAGGGGGATGAGCAGAAGTGCACGAAAACAGGGTGAACTGTACTCAAACTTCCACCCTTCACCCAGACCTCACGCGCCGGAATCGATTTGGCGGATGACCGGATGTCTAGGCGAGTGCCGCGCGCAGGCGCACGGCGGCGACCACCGAGCGCGCCCCGGACCAGCGGTGCCCGTCCAGGCGCACGGCCAGCGTGTGGACGTGGCGCGGGTCGAGGGTGCCGACCTGCGTGCACACGTCGGGCAGGGAGATGCCGTCCACGTCGTGGTGGGTGGGCGCGTGCACCAGGCGGCGGAGGGCGGCGCTGCGGGCGCGCGCGGCGGACCCGTCGTCGGGGTGGCGGGCGCGTTCGCGGGCCCAGGCGGTGCCGAGCAGGAGGGGCGCGGCGTTCCAGGCGGTCACCGCCGACTCGGTGGTCACCCGGGGCGCGGACAGCTCCACCCGGTCCTCGGCCAACGCCGCCCACACGAGCACGACCCCGGTCCGGAACGAAGCCACCATCGACGGGTCGGCCGCCACCGCGCCCAGGGTGGACAGCGCGGCGTGGGTGACGTCCTCGACCCGCCGGGCGCGCAACGGCAGCACCACCGCCAAGAGGTCGAACCCGGCCGTGACCTCCCTCGGCGCGGCGGCGCGGGCGTCCGGGCCCAGCGCGGCGACGACCCGGCCGGCCAGCGGCCCGCCGTAGGCGTCCAGGACGCCGATCACCCGGTCCCCGTCATCAGGAACAGCTCGACCTTGACCGTCCCCGGACCGCCCTCGTCGCCGAGGAACGGCCGGATCTGTTGCTCCCGCGGCAACTTCGGCACCTGCCCGACCACGGCCCGCATGAGTTCGCGCGACACGTCCGGCCCGCTGGTCCCGCCCCGAGGCACGCCGAACAACTGCACCAGCCCGACGCGCTGGTTCGGCAGCACGCGGGCGTCCAGCTCGCCGCGGAACGCGTCGAGCACTCCCGCGCCGCCCGGCGGGACGTCCACGAAGAACACGACCGACTCCAGCACCAGCCCTTCCTGCCGCACCCCCGACGACGGCGCGGTGGACGGCGTCGGGCCGGGGCTCGGCGAAGGCGTGGGCACGGCGGAGCGGGACGGGGTCAGCTCCGAGCCGAACGCGATCACGACGAGCACCAACGCCAACTCGGCGAACAACCACCCCGCCGCGCCCAGCCCGCCGTCCCCCTCGCGCCGGTACCGCCGCCTCACGCGGGACGCTCCCCCACCGGCACCTCCGAAACCGGCACCCCCGAAACCGGCCCCTCCGCGGCCGACGCCTCCCGAGCCGACGCCTCCGCAGCCGGCGTCCCCGCGGTCGGCGCAGCGGGCGGGAACTCGTCGGCCCCGTGCGGTGCGCCGTTGGTCGCGCGCAGGCCGTCCACCACCATCGCCATCCAGTTGGCCTCGCGGATGGCCGTCCGCAGCTGCTTGCCGGCCTCGTGCAGGGTCCCGGTCGCCGCGCCGAGGTCGCGGGCCGCCGACTCCACGCGCGCCGCCGCCTCGGCGAAGGGCTGCTCCGCCGTCCCGACGGCCGCCCGCTGCTCCGCCGTCACCACCGCCACCTGCCGCGCCTGCCCCGCCACGACATCCGCCCGCGCCAGCACGTCCTCCGCCCGCACCACCGCCGCGCCCGCCGACGACACCGCCCGCCCGACCTCGTCCACCAGCTCGGTCACCGGCCGCACCGCCACCTCCAGCACCTCCGCGCCCCGCCCGATGCGCTGCTCGACGTCGGCCAACCGGGTCACGTGCGCGCCCAGGTGCGGCAGGCCGTCCAGCAGCCGGGACACCGCGTCGCCCAGCCGCTCCACCGTCGCCACCGCCGCGTCCAGCCGCTCGGCCGCCCCGCCGAACCGGCGCGCCGCGGACGTCAGCTCCACCGCGAGCCGCCGGGTCTGCTCGCCCTGGTCGGTCACCGGGCGCGCGGCCCACAACGTCGCCAGCGGCTCGACCAGGTCGGCCTCCAGCCGGTGCACGACCCGGTCCGCGCGGTCGGCGCGGCGGCGCGCGCGGGCCGGCTTGACGTACCGGACCATCAGCACGGCCACGGTCGCCACGATCAGCACCGACAGCGACACCGGGCTCAGCGGGAGCGGCAGGCTCAGCCAGTAGGCGAAGAACGGTGGCCGCTCCCCCAGGTCCGCGCTGAGGTCGCCGGCCAGGTACATCGCCTCGGCCACGCCCAGCAGGCCCCACGTGATCGCGACCGGCAGCAACGCCGGCACGCCGCCGGGCTGCGCCACCGGCACGTCGCACACCGCCCGCAGCAACCCGGGTTCGCGCAACCGCCACAGCTCGGCGTCCCGCTCCACCAGCGGACTGCCGTTGACCACCGCCCACGCCTGCCGCTTGGCGACGTCGAACAACGCCACCAGGTGCGCCAGGTGCGGGGGCCGCACGCCGGACGCCCCGTGCAGCCCGGTCAACTCGATCACGGCCCGGTCGGTGAGGTACTCGACCTGTTGCGCGGCCTCGGTGGCGTTCATGGTCCCCCGGCTCATCGGTGGAACATCTGCTGGACGGCCAGCGCCAGGCCCACCAGCAACGTCAGGAACACGACGAAGGCGAGGACGACCCCGGCGTTGCGCTGCCACAGCAACCGGCGGCCGTGGTCCACGGCGTGCCGGCCCCCGCGCTCCCCGGCCTCGACCTCCCCCTCCCGAACCCCGGCTTCCCGCTCCTCGGCTTCGGCTGGGCGCTCCCGGGCCTCGACCCCCCGCTCCCGGGCCCCGGCCTTCCGCTTCGCGGCGCGCCCGCCGTCCCGCCCGAGCAGCGCGCGGTGGTCCCGGTGCAGTTCGCGGTACTCGCGTTCCCAGTGCCCGGCGGCCTCGCGCGCCGCCGCTTCGGCGGCCCGCCACCGGTCGAGTTCGGCCAATTCCCGGTGCGATTCGCCGACCGCGGCGCGCACGGCGTCCAGGAAGACCGCGAAGCAGCTCGCCGGCTCGGCCGACCGCGCCGCGATCTCCAGGCACAGCGACGACAGCTCCAGCGAGGGCTGCTCCCCGGGCCCGAACGCGCCGGCCCCCAGCGAGGCGACCACGTCCCGAACGCCACCGTCCCGCGTGGACCGCAACGCGTCGAGCAGCCAGCCGGACGCCTGCCCGGCGAACCGCTGCCGCCCCAGCACGGCCCGGAACAGCTGCCGCCGCTCGGACTCCGCGCCCACCCGCCCCAGCCAGGACACCGCCACCCCGGCCGACAGCGGTGGCACGGCCGCCACCAGCCGGAGCAGGACCTCGGTGGGCGCGGCGGACCCGGACAGCAGCCGCTCCCCCCGCGAGCCGAGGTCGCCGAGCGCCGTGACCTCCTCGACCACGGCCGCCTCGGTCACCGGGAACAGGTCGGCCAGGTCGGCGTCGCGGGGGTCCAGGCCCAGCTCCTCGAACCACGGCCCCAGCGCGCGCACGTCACCGGTCAGCGACCGCGCGAGCTTCACCCGCTCGTCCCGGGTCGGGCACAGCCGCCGCGCCAGCTCCGCCGACCGGTCGAACCACACCCGGTCGGTGGTCGGCAGCCCGAGCCGGTCGGGGTTCTCCCGCACCAGCAGCCGGAAGACCGTGTCGGCGAAGTCCCCGGCCAGTCCCGTCGCGGTCCCGCACAGCCACTCCACGGCCCGCGACGGGTTCACCAGCAGCCACGACACCAGCTGCGGCTCGTTCTCCGCCCGCAGCACCCGCTCCTCACCCCGTTGCAGCGCCGGCCACACCTGGCCGGGTTCCAACCGCCACAGCTCGTTCGCCACCACCGCGGACACCAGCGCGCCGATCGTCGGCAGCGGCCGGTAGCGGTCCACGGCGGCCGGCTCGCGCACCCGGGCCGCCAACCACCGCACGGCCGCGGCGGTGTCGTCGTACTCGTCGTCCACTGTGGACGGCAGCGCCAGCTTCCGGTCCAGCCACCGGTCCACCCGGTCGGCCGTGGCGGTGCCGCGCAGCGCCGCGGGCCACGCGCCGGTGACCCGGGGCAGCCGCGGGTTGCCCGGCGCCGCCGCCAGGAACGTCGTCCACACCCGCTCCCGCGCCACCGCGTGCGGCAGCACCCGCAGCGCGCCCGCGATGGCGGCGGCGACCTCGGCCTCCGCACCCTCCACCCGCACGGCGTCGTGCCCCTCGACCAGACCGGTCAACACCCGCACCAGGGTGACGGCGTCGGCGGCGCCGCCCAGCGGCTCGGCGTCGGCGGGCAGGCCCGAGGTCGCGAGGCCCCACGGCAGCAGCCCGTCCCCGCCGGCCACCGCCGCCACGCAGCTCTCCCACAGCCGCCACGCGTCGGTGCCGTCCGCCGGGGCGAACAGGAACTGGCACACCCCGGTCCGCCCGAACCGCCCGCCGCACACCTGCACCGAGAAGCACCACCACGGCCCCGACCCGGGCACCGGCACCACCCGCAGCCCCAACGCCGAGCGCGCGTCCAGGTCCGGCGTCGGCTGCGGCACGCCGTCGGGCGCGTGCACCAGGTCCTGCGCCACCGACCGGAACGGGCCGGGCGCGCGGCGCAGCCCGCCGTCGTCGACCGGGCTGAACCCGCCGCCCGCCACCCCGCCCCACTGCACCAGCTCCACCGGGATCACAGCTGAACCCCCGCGAGCAGGCCCAGCTTGAGCTGGGTGAGCGCGGCCGACGGGTCGCCGGCCGCCGGGAACTCGTGGCCGCCGTCGAGCTCGAACCGGTCCAGCGTGCCCGGTGAGAGCACCGGCACGTCCCCGAACGGCGAGCACAGGTAGAACCGGACCTCCCGCCACCGCTGCTCGAACAACTGCCGCACGGTCTGCCCCATGCCCAGCCCGTAGACCAGGCCGCAGGTCAGCGCCGACATCACCAGGTCGCGCCGGCGCAGCAACCCGCCCTCGCCGGGGGTGAGGGACGCGGCGACGTGCTGGTCGATCGAGGGCACCGGGATCCGGCGGGTCAACTCGGTCTCCGAACCGCCCGCGTCCACGGTGATCCGATCCTGGCCGCCGTCGTGGATGAGGTTCCACAGCCGTTCGCCGTCGCTGTAGTGCGCGACCAGCTCGCGCGCCACGTGCCGGGCGATCTCCTCGCGGATCTCGGGCACGTCCAGGTCCTGGGTCAGGTCGCGGACCAGCGCGGTCCACACCGCCTGCTCCACCACGGCCTCGTGCCCGATCGGCCCGGCGCACCGGTTGGACACGTCCACCAGGTAGTCGGCCACCCCGGTCACCACGGCGTCGGTCCGGCCCAGCTCGGTGAGCCGCTTGCCCTGCCGCACCGCGTGCGTGATCAGGTCGGCCTTGGTCAGGCACACCAGCAACTTGCGGGTCGCGCCGTCGTCCTTGCCGAAGTCGCCCTGCGCGGTGAGCCGGTCGGCGATGTCGCGTTGCTGCACCCGCCGCCGGGACCGGGCGCGGGCGACGTCGCCGAGGGTCTCGTGGTCGGGGCGGATGCTGCTGCGGGTCAGCCGGTCGGCGTCGCCGGGCGGCAGGAACCGGGTGAAGGAGCCCTCCACGATCGGGTCGATCGTCCACAGCAGGCTGTCGTACTTGGCCAGGGCGCGCTGCCGGTACTCCTGGTCGTAGGTCTCGGCCTTGAAGAACTCGCCGGGCAGGTCGGCCACGGAGGTGATGACGACCCGTCCGCGCACGCTGTAGCGCTGCACGATCGGCTGGCGCACCACCGCGCCCCAGCGGTCGGGGCTGGCGCCGAGCAGCTCGGTGTGGATCTGCCGGATCTGCAGCACCAGGTCCTCGCCGAGGACGTCCCAGAGGAACTGCGCGGGCACCATCTCCTGGAGGCTGGTGGGGTCCAGCGGCACGTTGTCGTAGACGGTGGAGTCGTACTCGCGGCGCAGCGCCTTCATCGGCCGCTCCTCGAAGGCGGTGCCGCTCATCTTCACCGGCGGCGCGCCGGTGCGGGTGTCCCGGCCCGCGGGCGGCAGCGACAGGTCCTGGTTGAGGGTGCGCAGCAGCAGGTAGCTCTTGCCCGCGGCGACCGCGCCGACCGCCGCCGCGCTGCCGAACCGGTCGATGCGGGCGGTGGTGCGGCGCGCGCCCTGCAGGTGGTGGTCGAAGAACAGGTGGCCGTCGCCGCACAGCCAGTAGACGTCCTGCGCCTGCGTCGGGTCGTACTCCGGCGACTGCCAGTGCTTGCCGGGCCCGCCGTGGTCGTCGAACAGGCTCAGCCGCCACTGCGGTCGCCCGCCGGGTCCGGGCGCGACGGCCAGGTGCAGGCTGGGCGGGCCCTGGGTGGGCGCGACGCCGAAGTCGTGGCCGCACGCCGGGCAGGCGTCGAACGGGGCGAGGTTGCGCGGTTCGGTCATCGCGGGGTCATCCGATCTCGGGCAGCAGCAGGGCGACGAGCACGAGCACGGCGGTGACCGGGACGGCGCGCAGCAGCCCGACCCGCAGGCCGTGCCGGCGCCCCGCGGCCTCCGCGCGCGCCAGGTGCCCGCGCAGGTAGGGCTCGGCGACGGGTTTGGCCCGGCGGCTCTGCGGCTGGGCGTAGGAACCCCAGTCCGCGACCAGCACGGGCAGGTTCTCGTGCTCGGCGCTGTCGGCGACGGTGTCGCCGTGCCACACCGGCCGCATCCGCGCGCGCAGCCCCCGGGGCAGGGACGCCGCGACCTCGGGATCGCTCACAGGACCCCTCCCGTCTTCAGGCTGACCACGATGATCAGGACCAGCGCGGTCGCCACCGCCAGCACGGACCGGGACGCGTTGCGGTAGGCGGCCAGCGCCAGCGCGGCCTGCTCCGCCCGCAGCTCGCGGATGAGCGCCTCCCGCGCGCCGACGGCGATGTTGTGCCGGCTGCGCACGCCCTCCCGGATGCGCCGCAGCTCCCGGTCGTGGGGCGGGGCGTAGTGGTCGTCCTCGGGCACGACCCGCGCGCACGCGTCCACCGGGCACGTCGGGTGCCCGCAGCCGGGGCCCGGCCGGTCGTGCTCGGCGATCAGCCGGTCGATCCACTCCTCCAGCCGGAACTCCGGGTCGGCGAACGCGCCCCCGCCGAACGGGGCCGCGAGCTGTTCGGCGAACGGCCGCCAGCGCGGCTCCCGCGACCACCAGTTGGTCAGGTACTCGACCACCCGCGGGTGGGAGTCCACGACCCGCTCCCGGCCGCCCTGCTTGTCCAGCAGGCCGCGCAGCCGGTCCGGGCTGGCCACGGCGGCGATGGTGACCAGGACGAACCCGAAGCGGTCCAACGCCCTCAGGTCCACCCAGTCGCCGCGCTCCCACTGGGCGCGGTAGTCGGCGGAGGTGTACTCGTCGGTGGCGCGGGCGTCGCGCGCCGGGCAGCGCACCGGGCCGAGGGAGTCGCCGTCGATGAGCACGTAACCGTCGTGGCCGTCGGCACGGGCCAGGCGGCGCACGTTGGCGGGCTTGATGTCGCCGTGCGCGATGCCCAGCGAGGCGTGCATGAGGTCCAGGCCGCGGGCCAGCCGGCGCAGGTCCTCCAGCGGGCCGCGACCGGGCACCGGGCGCTTCTCCTGGCCCAGCCAGCCGACCTCGTCCACCCACGGCGAGGCGACCAGCACGCACGTGTCGGCGTCGGGCTGGTCCGCGACGCCGAACCACGCCGCCAGCCGGGCGGCCACCCCGCCGGGGATGCGGTCGCCCGCGTCGACCAGGTTGGTCCGGGCCGGCGCGGGCTGCACCAGGGACAGCAGGTGCACCGGGGCGATCACCCACGGCGGCACCCGGTTCGACCCGCCGACCGCCCCGTTGGCGCGTTCGACGTTGCCGATCTGGGCTTCCAGGAACGCGCGCAGCATCGCCGCGTCCTCGGGGGTGTCGCAGCGGTAGACCTTCACGTGCCACACCTCCTCGCCGCCGGGCTCCAGGGACTCGGCGCGGGTGTAGAGGACGCGCACGCGCAACTGGTGCGGCTCCCCGCTCGGGGAGCGGCCGGTGAACGCGCGTGCGCCGGCCACGAGACCCGCCGGGGGCGCGGCGACGTGGACCCGCCGGAACGCCCCGCCGCCGGTGACCCACGCCGCGACGCCCGTGCCGTCCCCGGTGTCGGTGGCCCCGCCGGTGCGCAGCTCGGCGAACCGGTCGTGCAGCTCGTAGTCGATGGCGGCCACGGCGTCGCCGGTCGCCTCGCGGACCACGATCCGGCCGCGGGGCGGGACGCCGGTGCCGGTCGGCCGGCCGTGCTCGACGCGCTGGCCGCCCACCGCGACGATGTAGCGGCGGTCGTGGCCGGTGCGCCGCACGTGCAGGGTGCCGCGGACGTTGCGCAGCTCGACCAGCGCGGCCCGCGGCACGGCTTGGGCCTCGTCGGGGAAGACGATGCCGCCGGGCCCGGTGCGCGACACCGGCACCCAGCCCGCGGACGGGCGCAGCAGGTGCGGGAAGGTGAACCGGCCCAGCCTGAGGGTGAGGACCAGTTGGTCCTCGTCCTGGTCCTCGTCGGGTTCCTCCTCGGTGAGGGGCGCGCTGGGCTCCTCCCCGGCCGCGCCGACGACCGGCACGACCTCGACGGTGAAGCCGGGGTCGGGCAGGTCGCGGTCCACGGTCACGGCCAGGCGCGGGATCGCGCCGGGGTACTCGCGGCGCTGGTCGTCCACCGAGGCGCGCAGCTCCTGCTCGGCCACGGCGGACAGCGACCACGCCACCCGGACCACCACGTCCACCGCCGTCGGCGCGCCGGTGGCGTGCTGGGCCAGCCACCTGCTCAGCTCCCGCCGCACCGCGCGGCCCAGCGCGGCCTCCCGCCGGTCGTCGTCACTCATCGCGCGCACCGCCGCTCATCCGCGTCCCTCCACGATCGCGCCGATCACCGCGTCGGCGAGCCACCGGGCCCGCGCCGCGCCCCGCGCCTCGTCCGCCGTCTCCACCGCCACCGCGAAGGCCACCGGGCCGCGCGCGGTCGTCACCGAGCCCACCAGCCACGCGATCTGGCGGGCGAACTCGCCGGGCGGCGCGTCCCCGCCGCCGTGCAGGTCGTGCGTGCCGGTCTTGACCCGCAGGTCGTGGCCGGGCCGCCGGGTCAGCCCGTCGGCCGTGCCGAACTCGACCGTGCCCGCGAGGCCCGCGGTCAGCTCCTCCGCCTGTTCGGGCGAGAGGACCCGGCGGACCTCCGGGACGACCTCGGTGCGGGGGCGGCCGTGGGGCTGGGTCGTGGCGTCGACCAGGCGGGGCTGGACGAGCTCGCCGCCGTTGGCGATGGCGCCCAGCACGGCGGCCAGGTGCAGCGGGGTCCCCTCGACCTGCCCGCCGCCCAGGACGCTGTTGGCCAGGTCCGCGCCCGAGGACTCGCGCGGCACGCGGGAGTCCACGCCCAGCGCCGTGCCGGCCACCCACGCCGGGCCGCGCTCGGCGTCGGCCGGGACGGCGGCGAACCCGAAGTCCGCGGCGGTGTCCCGGATCAGCGACCACGGCAGGTCCATGGCCAACCGCACGAACGCGGTGTTGCACGACACGGCCAGCGCGTCGGCCACCGTGATCACGCCGGACCCGCCGCGCTCGCACGTCCCGCGCGGCGAGTTCTTCACCGGTTCGGCGCGGCCGGGGACGGGCAGTTCGGCGGGGGCCGCGACGCGGTCGGTGACGTGCTTGCCCGGCTGGCGCAGGTAGGCGGCGGCCACGACGACCTTGAACGTCGAGCCGAGGCCGTAGTTGCGGCTCAGCGCCCGGTTGTCCGACCGGGACGGCAGGGCGACGTCCGCGCGGCCGTCCACGTACCGCAGGCGGTCGGCCCGCGACTCGGCCGACTCCGGCGCGGGGCCGGGCAGCAAGCGCCAGTCCCAGCACCTGTTGTCCACCTCGTCGTCGGGCCGGCACTCGGCGGCGCGGCCTTCGTCGATGCCCGTGTCGGTGAGGGGACCGGGCTGGTGCTCCTGCTCGAAGCGGGTGCGCTGGGCGGCGTCCGGTTCGCGGTTCGGGGCCTCGGGTCCCTCGAACGGTCCGGGGGCGGTCGCGGCGGCGAGCACGCGTCCGGTCGCGGGGTCGAGCGCCACGATCCCGCCCGCGAGCCGTTCGTCGCCGTCGTGCAGCGCGGACGCGGCGGCGCGCTGGAGGTCCGGTTCGACGGTCAGCTCCACGACACCCGGCTCCGCCTCGCCCGCGGGGAGCAGGGGGTTGGCCAGGCCGCTGCTGCCGTCGACCAGGTCGCCCAACGCGCCGTCCACCGCGCCCGCCCGGTCACCGGCCTGGACCAGGCCGCCGAGGTCGGCCAGCGAGATCACCGGGTCGCCGATGGGAGTCCACGCGGACCTCTCGCGGTCGCGCCGGTACTGCGGGACGCCGTCGACGCTCAGGACGACGGTGGTGCGGCGCATCGCGATCCGGTCGGTGGAGCACCGTTCGGGATCTTCGCGCGGCTGCTCGGCGCGGCAGTAGGGACGGTCGGTGGCGTGCCCGCGGTACGGCCACGCGGTGATCACGGCGCCACCCACCAGGCACACCACCACGACCAGCACCACCGGCACCGACAACACCCGCCCCGGCGCGGCGGACCGACCCGGCACCGCCGGCCGCGCTCCGCTCGACCACGATCCACTCGGCCGGGTTCCGCTCGGCCGGGTTCCGCTCGGCCGGGTTCCGCTCGGCCGGGTTCCGCTCGGCCGGGTTCCGCTCGGCCGAGTTCCGCTCGGGACCCCGGCTGTCGTTCCGCGGTCGGCACCGGAGGTCAGCCGGTAGCTCCACCACAGCGCGAGGACCACCGCCGCGCCCAGCGCGAGCGTGGACTGCCCACCGCGCGACAGGAACGGCACCGTGAACCCCGAGTGCGGCACCCACGCGATGGTGGCGAGGAAGACGTACCCGAACTGCACCACCAGCAGCGCCGCCAGCCCGATCGCGAACAGCCGCGCCGCCGTGGGTCCCCGCGCGCCGGACCGCCGTTCGGCCTCGCGCGCCACGCGGGTCAGCGCGGCCGCGAGCAGCGCCAGCAGCACGCCGAGCAGCAGCACCACGACACCGCCGAGCTTGGCCCACACCACCGCGATCACCAGGTCGCTCTCCCCCAGCGGCACCTGGCCGGACGCGGTGTCGGGCAGGCCCCGGCCCCACAGCCCGCCGTCGGCGATGGCGGCCATGCCCTGCGCGATCTGCGACCGCCGGTTGGCCGCCGCGCCGTCGAGCGGGAGCCGGCACACCGCCGCGCCGTCCGGCTTGCCCGCGACGACCGTGCCCGCGGGCGGCTCGACGCACGTGTTCGTCCACCCGTACTCCCACGGGTGCGCCATCGCCTCGACCCGGTCGGTGGCCTTGTCCACGACGGTCAGCGCCAGCACCCCGACCAGCACGGTGCCCGCGAGGGCGACCAGGTACCAGCGGGTCTGCACGGCCAGTTCCGCCCAGCGCCGCACCCCCTCGTGCCGCGGGGACGAGCGGCGGACGCCGTCGGCGACCAGGAACAGCATCAGCACCAGGGTCGCCGCGAACAGGCCGATCAACGGCCCGAGGTCGCTGCGCAGCACGCTGCCCAGGCACACCGCGACGAACAGCGCGACCGGGTAGACGAGGTGCTCCCGGCCGCGCAGGTGCTGCCCGGGCCGCCCGAACCGGTGCGCGAACCCGGCCAGCACGACCGCGAGCAGCCCGAGGTAGGCGACCTTGCCGTACTCCGACGCCGCGATCCCCCGGAACGCCAAGCGGTCCGGCCGGTCGAACCAGGCCACGAAGAACACCGCGAACACCAGCACGACCGCGGTCCACCAGCGCACCGGCGCGGGCACCGACGGCACCCACCCGGCCACCCTCCCCGCCGCTCGACCGGCCACCCGCCGCAGCCCGGTCATCCCCCGCGCCCCGGACAGCCGGTCCAGCGCGAGCGGCACGGCCACCAGGGCGAGCACCAGCACCAGGGGCAGCAGCACGGCCCCGCGCGCCTCGACGAACGCGTCCCGCGCGAAGGACGCGCCGAACTCGGCCGCCGGGTTCGGCAGCACGACCAGCCGGACGGTCAGCAGCAGCCCGAACTCCAGCACCAACGCGCCCGCCAGCACCGCCGCCAGCGCGACCGGGGACACCTCGTGATCACCGCGGCGGCCATGCGCCCGCCGCAGCAACCGCACCGCGCACACCACGATCAGCGCCACCGCCACACCGACGGTCAGCCCGTAGACGACGTTCAGCGTGTTGGAAGCGACCCAGAACCCCAGCCACACCAGGAACAACGGCCACACCAACGCCCGAGCGGGCCCCGTCACCCACCGCCGCCACCAGGCCGCCTCGGGGTCGGTCACCGGCACCACCGCCACCCGCACCGACCCGCGCAGCAGCCCGACCACGCCCACCACGCCGAGCACGAGGCCGGCCGACACGAGCAGCCGGCTGATCCCGCCCGTGCCGAGCACAGCGGACAAGGCACCACCCATGAAAAGGATTCCTCCGCGGCGGTCGTGCGAACGCTGGAAACCCCCGCGCCGTCGAATTCGGCGGCCGGTGATCACCCAGCCTGTCGTTCACGCGCGGCCCCACGTTACCGGAACCCGAGACCGATTTCCGACCGGCCCCTGCCAGCGGAAACCGTTGCAGCGACGGGAATCCACATTAATGCGGACAGGGTCACGGGAAACCCTGCTACTCGCGCGGGGAAACATTACCCGCCTATATTCATCGGAAAAGGACTTGGCCACCGGCCGCCGACGGTGGACGATTCGTGTGGTCAGGGGGAGGGCACATGGTCGTCTTCGCGTGCGCGCGCTGCGGCGCGCCGCTCACCGCTCCCGTGTCGCGGGTCGCGCTCCCGGCGCACGCGCACCAGCACTACGGGCACGAGTTGTTGCCCTCGCTGGTGGAGCCCGGGACCTACGCCGTGGAGCCGGCGCACTCGGGCGGGCCGTGGCGGCGGTGGGAGGAGTTCAGCGCCGAGGAGATCGAGGCGCGCGGCGTGTACGCGCCGGCGTTCTCCTTGCCGTGCGGCGCACCGGGAGCGATCGCCGTCGCGCCGGGCGACACGCGCGGCACGGTGGTGATCCCCGAGCGGTGCGACGGGTACTGCATGGGGTTGGCCGGCAACGACGGCCCGAACCTGGCGTGCGCGGGGTGCGGGCGGGAGGTGGGCACGCGGATCGACGACTGCGGGTACTGGCAGGCGGTGTGGCTGGTGCCGGACGCGGTGCGCCCGGTCGGGGCGGACGCGCCCGAGCGGCCGGTGGCGGGGTGGGAGGAGTGGGCGCGGGAGCGGGCGGGCATCCCGCCGGTCGATCCGAACGGGTACTGGGACCCGCGGTGGGAGGCGGCGGTCGGGGCGGCCCTGGCGCACTTGCTGGTCGCGGCGGAGGGCCGGCCGGTGGCCGTTCCGGACGGCCTGCTCACGGCGACCTTCGGCCCCGCACTCGCCGCCTTGCTGCCGAAGGGACCGCCGGAGCGGAAGGTGGACCTGGCCGGACCGGGCCTCACCGACCGCGCGCCGGACATCGCCCTTGTCCCCCGGCACCCGCGGACAGGCGAGCCCTGGCAACCCACCGACAGCACCACCGCACACCCCGCCGGCCGCACCACCGCACAGCCCGCCCACAGCACCGCCGCCCGGCCCGGCCGCAGCACCACCGCACACCCCGCCGGCAGCACAGCCGCACAGCCCGCCGGCAGCACCACCGCACAGCCCGCCCACAGCACCGCCGCCCGCCCTGTCGGCGGCGCGCCCCCGGAGTCCGCCGGCGGTGTGGCGGTCGTGCCGCTGGAGGCTGGGGTGTGGGCGCACCTGGCGTTCCACCAGTCGCGCCCCCTGCCGCCCGCCACCGGTGGCGTGCCCGTCGACGTCATCCGCGACGACCCGCTACCGCCGCACACCGGTGGGTTCCGGGTGGACTCGCACGTCTTCCAGCACACGCTCGCGCGCCTGCCCGCCGTCCGGGAACCGTGGCTGCGCCGGATCTACGACCGCGTGCGGGAGCACCCGTACCAGCCCCCGTTCTAGAGCCGCTACACGATGCCGGCGGCGATCAGTTGCTGCCAGATCTCGCCCTGGTCGACCACCGTCACCCCCAGCTTCTCGGCCTTGGTCAGCTTGCTCGCGCCCACGTCCGCCCCGGTGATCAGCAGGTCCGTGTTCGCCGACACCGAGGACGCCGTGGTCGCGCCGGCCTTCTCGCACAGGCGTTGGAAGGTCGGGCGCGGGACCTTCTCGCCCGAGCGCGGGTCGTTGATCGCGCCCGTGACCACGACCGTCTTGCCGGCCAGGGGCGCGTCGGAGGCGACCACCGGCGGCAGGTCCTCCTCGCGCACGTCGAGCGAGACGCCCCGCTCGCGCAGGCGTTCCAGCTCCGGGCGCAGGCGGGCGAGGTGCTCGTGCAGGGACGCCGCGACCTTCGGGCCGATGTCCTCCACTGCCACCAGTTGCTCCTCGGACGCGTCCGCGACCTCCTCCAGCGAGCCGAAACCGGCGCGGCACAGGCGGGTCGCGGTGCCCTCGGACGCCATCGGGATCGCCAGGCCGATCAGCGCTCGCCGCAGGCCGACCCCGCGGCTGGCGTCGATCGACTCGACCATGCGCGCCGCGGACACCTCGCCGATGCGGTCGAACTCCAGCAACTGCTCCTGGGTCAACCGGTAGAAGTCCGACGGGTGTTCCAGAAGACCGGCCTCGGCCAGCCGCTCGATCCACTTCGGACCGACCGCCTCGATGTCCGCCGCCGCGCGCGACGCCCAGTGCACCAGCCGCCGCACGGTCTGCGCCGGGCAGGCGAGGTTGGTGCAGAACAACTCCCGGCTGTTGCCCTGCTCGACCAAGGCCTGGCCGCACGACGGGCACGCCACCGGCGGCACGATCTCCCGCTCCGCCCCTGTTCGCGCGGACTCGTCCAGCACGCCCGCCACGAACGGGATCACGTCGCCCGCGCGGCGCACCAGCACCGTGTCGCCGATCCTGATGCCGCGCGCCCGGATCACCTCCTGGTTGGCCAGGGTGGCGCGGGTGACCGTGGTGCCGCCGACGAACACCGGCTCCAGCACGGCGACCGGGGCGATCTTGCCGGTCTTGCCGACGTCCCACACCACGTCGGCCAGCACGGTGGTCTTCTCCTCGGCGGCGAACTTGTAGGCCAGCGCGCCGCGCGGCGAGTTGGACCGGGTCCCGGCGGCGGCGTAGGCGTCCCGGTCGGCCAGGCGCAGCACCGCGCCGTCGAGGTCGTAGTCGAGGTCGTTGCGCTGCCGCTCGATCTCGGCGATGACCTCCTGCGCGGCCTCGGCGTCGGCGCAGTGCCGCATGTCGGCGACGGCGAACCCCAGTGTGCGCAGGCCCTGTTCGAGGTCGGTGGCGGCGGTGCCGGCGTCGAGGTCGAAGGAGAAGAACTGGAGGCGGCGCTCGGCGACGGTGGCCGGGTCCTTGGCGCGCAGCGTGCCGGCGGCGGCGTTGCGCGGGTTGATCAGCGGCCGGTCCGGGTGGGCGGTGTTGAAGGCGGCGAAGGTGGAGCGCAGCATCACGGCCTCGCCGCGCACCTCGACCCGGCCGGGCGCGTCGATCCGCTCGGGCACGCCGTCGACCAGCGCCCGGACCAGCACCGTCACGTCGTCACCGGTCGTGCCGTCGCCCCGGGTGACCGCCCGCGCGAGCCGCCCGTCCTCGTAGACCACGGCCAGCGACAGGCCGTCGAGCTTCGGCATCACCACGACCGGCTGGCCGGGGAACCGGTCGAAGAAGGCGGCCACCTGCTCGGGCCTGGTCGCCTTCTCCAGCGACAGCATCGGCCGCGAGTGCCGGACCGGCGCGTGCAGCACCGCCGGCGCGCCGACCTGGTCCAGCGGGTTGGGGTCGGGCGCGAACTCGGGGTGCGCCTGCACCAGCTCCCGCAACTCGTCCTCGATCGCGTCGTACTCGGCGTCCGCCACCTTGGGCGAACCCCGGTAGTACGCGTCCCGCAGCACCACGACCTGGTCAGCGAGTTCCTGAATGCGCTCCCGAACGTCCACGGGCAAGACGCTACCGGGCACCACCGACAATCCCGGCCCGAACGCCCCGACCGGGTCGCGTGTGGACGGCGCGGCGGCGGGTCGGCGCGGGGCGGCGGGTCAGGGCGGGGCGGCGGGTCAGGAGGGCGTGGCGGCCGTCAGCCCGGTCGGCACGCGTTCGCCGTCGCGCACCGGTCCGGGCGGGGTGCCGTCGCCGAACGGTCGCCCGCCCAGCGCCTCGCGCCCGTGCGGGGTGGTCCAGCCGGACAGGTCGGGGCCCTTCGGGACGATCTGCGACGGGTTGATGTCCTTGTGCACCACGTAGTAGTGCTGCTTGATCTGCTCGAAGTCCACCGTGTCGCCGAAGCCCGGCGTCTGGAACAGGTCGCGCGCGTAGCCCCACAGGTTCGGCATCTCGGCGAGCTTGTTCCGGTTGCACTTGAAGTGGCCGTGGTAGACCGGGTCGAAGCGGACCAGCGTGGTGAACAGCCGCACGTCGGCCTCGGTGATCGTGTCGCCGACCAGGTAGCGCTGCCCCGCCAGGCGCTCCTCCAGCCAGTCCAGCGCGGTCCACAGCCGGTCGTAGGCGTCGTCGTAGGCCTCCTGGCTGCCCGCGAACCCGCACCGGTAGACACCGTTGTTGACCTCGGTGAACACCCGCTGGTTGACCTCGTCGATCTCGTCGCGGCGGTCCTCGGGCAGCAGGTCGGGCGCGCCCTCGCGGTGGAACTCGCGCCACTCGGTGGACAGGTCCAGGGTGATCTGGGCGAAGTCGTTGGTCACCACCGCGCCGGTCGTGGTGTCCACGATGGCGGGCACGGTGATGCCGCGCGGGTACTCCGGGTCGCGCTTGAAGTAGGCCTCCTGGAGCCTTTCGATGCCCAGCACCGGGTCCCGGCCGCCGGGGTCGAGGTCGAACGTCCACGAGCGCGCGTCGTGCGTGGGACCGGGCAGGCCGAGCGAGAGGGCGTCCTCCAGGCCGAGCAGCCGGCGCACGATGATCGACCGGTTGGCCCACGGGCACGCCCGCGCGGCGACCAGCCGGTACCGGCCCGGCCGCACCGGGAACCCGTCGCGGCCGTCGGCGGTGATCCGGGTCGTGATGTAGCGGGTGTCCCGGGTGAAGGCCTTGCCCTTGACCGAGTAGGTGCCACCGGTCGCGTGCTCGGGGTGGTCGTTCGTCTCGCTCACGAATCCGAGCCTACGCGGTTCAGCGGGGCTCCACCGACCGGCGCAACGCGGCCACGGTGGTCTCCGGCGAGGTGGTCAAGCAGTCGTCCGGGCCCGGGCGGATTTTCGTTTGCGTGGGCCGGTCGACTCGCCGACGATCACGGCCATGCCCGAGCACACCTACCGCGTGCTGGTGCGCGGCCGGTTCACCGACCTGGACGACGCCGCCCGCGCCCGCCTCCTCGCCGCCGCCGACCGGCACAACGTGCTGACCGGCGGGTTCAGCGAGGAGGGCGCGCTGTCCTACGACCGGACCCTGGACTTCTTCAGCTACCGGGTCCAGCTGCGCGCGGAGGTCCGGGACACCGACCGCGAGGTGTGCGCGGAGGGCCTGCGCCGGGCGGCGGAGGCGGTGGAGGCCTACGAAGTCGACTTCCGCGACCTCAAGGCCACCGCCACCGACCTGAACCAGATGAAAATCCGCCGCCGCTGACCGCCGTTGACCGACCACCACCGCTGACCGCCCGCCGCCGCCCGCCCTTCGCCGCCCGACCGGCCGCTTTTGTCGGTCCCCCGTGGGACAATGGTGACGGGGGCCGGAGGCCGCGACCGGTACCGTCGGGAAGCCATGGACCTCCTCGGCCGTGACGACCTCCTCGCCACCGCGCGGGCCGCGCTCGTGCGGGGTGGTGTCGTGCTGCACGGGCCCCTCGGCATCGGCAAGTCCGCCGTCCTGCGGGCCCTGCTCCCCCACGACGCCCCCGTCCTGCGCAGCGCCCCCGCCCGCGCCGACCGGGACGTCCCCTACCTGGTCCTGGCCGACCTGCTCGCCGACACCGACATCGGCACCGACGCCAGCCCGAGCACCGACACCAGCCCGAGCACCGGAACCAACAGCAGCACCGGCCCGAGCACCGCCGTGGACCTGCCGCCGCCGCAACGCCTGGCCCTCGACCGCGCCCTGCGCCGCCGCACCGGCGAACCGGACCCGCTCGCCCTCCGCCAAGCCGTCCGGAACGTCCTCCGCGCCCGCCAACCCCTGGTCGTCCTCGACAACGGACAATGGGTGGACCCCGCCTCGGCGGAGGTCCTGACCTACGCGACCGCCCGCGCCGGGACACGCCTGCTCGTCGCCACCCGCGACCCCGGCCGGTGGGGCGGCGAGGCGATCGAGGTGCCGCCGCTGCCCACCGCCGCGACCGCCGAACTGATGTCCCGCCACGGCCACGTGGACACCCACCTCGCCGCCGGCAACCCGTTGTACGCCATAGAACTCGCCAAATCACACGGCACGATCTCCACCCCGATCAAACAACTCGTCCGCGAACAGCTCGACGGACAACCCACCACCGCCCTCCTGATCGCCGCCCTGCTCGACCGCCCCACCGCACGCCTCCTGGTCCACTGTGGACAAACCGATGACCTGCGCGACTGCCCCCTGACCCGCACAGGACCCGACGGCGGGATCACCTTCCGGCACCCGCTCATCCCCGTCGCCCTCCCGGAAGTCCTGCCGCCCGAAGAGGTCCGCGCCGCCCACGCCCGCCTGGCCGACCTGGTGACCGACCCCGTCCAACGCGCCCGGCACCGCGCGCACGCCCTCACCGGCTTCGACGAACCCACCGCCGTGGACCTGTTGCGCGCCGCCGGCACCGCCCGTCGCCGGGGTCGGCCCGACCAGGCCGCCGAACTGGGCCGCCT